>SLFB01000348.1 GCA_007124475.1 Vibrio sp.
CAAGTAGGAAGGGTATAGTTATCGACATTTATCAAGAATCCTCCTACTATTCGCGACGACCATTCACGGCTAACTAGATACGACGTTTTATGATTATTTTCTCTGACATTCAATTACTCCGCGGCGGTAAGCCATTACTTGAACAAGCCTCGGCGACCATTCACCCCGGCGATAAAGTGGGTTTAGTGGGTAAAAACGGTTGTGGTAAATCCACACTGTTTGCGTTAATGAAAGAGGAACTGTCCATTGACGCGGGATCATTCAGTCAACCCGCTCATTGGGAGCTTGCTTGGGTAGCGCAAGAAACCCCAGCCTTAGAACGCCAAGCTCTGGAATACGTTATTGATGGTGACCGTGAATACCGCCGCTTAGAGCAGCAGTTACGTGAAGCTGAGCAGCAAGATAATGGCACCAAAGTGGCTGAGCTGCACGGCCATCTCGACACCATCGGCGGCTATACTATTCGCGCTCGTGCTGCTGAGCTGTTGGATGGTTTGGGATTTAGCCAGCAACAAATGACGTGGAATCTCACTCAGTTCTCCGGTGGATGGCGAATGCGTCTTAACTTGGCACAAGCCTTGATATGCCGCTCTGATCTACTGCTACTTGATGAGCCAACCAACCACCTCGATTTAGACGCCGTAATGTGGCTAGAACGTTGGCTGCAAAGCTATCCTGGTACACTGGTACTGATTTCACACGACCGAGACTTTCTTGACCCTATCGTCAATCGCATTATCCATATTGAAAATCAGCAGCTCAATGAGTACACCGGTAACTATTCGTCATTTGAAGTGCAACGGGCACAAAAGTTGATGCAGCAGCAGGCACAGTACCAAAAGCAACAAAAGCAAATGGCCCATATGCAAAGCTATATTGATCGCTTTCGTTACAAAGCCTCTAAAGCACGCCAAGCACAAAGCCGGATTAAAGCACTGGAAAAAATGGAACAAGTATTACCAGCGCAATTTGATAACCCCTTTAGCTTTGAGTTTCGTCAACCGGCGGCCTTACCCAATCCGATTTTAATGATGGATAATGTCGCCGCGGGTTATGATCAACGATTGATCCTCGAAAAAATTCGTCTCAATTTAGTACCTGGTAGCCGGATCGGTCTTTTAGGACGCAACGGCGCGGGTAAATCAACGTTAATTAAGTTGCTCTCCAGTGAACTAAAACCGCAAAGTGGCGATCTTACGTACTCTCAAGGGGTAAAAATCGGTTATTTTGCCCAGCATCAGCTAGAAACCTTACATCCTGAAGAAACCCCATTGCAGCATATGATGCAAATTGCTCCAGAAAAAACTGAACTTGAGCTACGTAATTACCTAGGCAGTTTTGGTTTTCATGGCGAAAAAGCACTAGAAAAAGTAGCGCCTTTTTCGGGTGGTGAAAAAGCTCGCCTAGTGTTGGCTTTGATTGTGTGGCAAAAGCCGAATTTACTATTGTTGGATGAGCCCACTAACCACTTAGATTTAGATATGCGTCAAGCCTTAACGTTAGCCTTGCAAAGCTTTGATGGCGCGATGGTTATTGTCAGTCACGATCGATATTTACTGCGCGCCACGACCGATGATTTGTATTTAGTCCATGATCAACAAGTGGTACCATTTGATGGGGACTTAACCGATTATTACAAGTGGCTAACCGATCAACAAAAACTTGCTCGGAAAGAAGCTCAAGCTGCACAACCTGCTAAAGACAGCGCCAACAGCGCTGCAGCAAAAAAAGAGCAAAAACGTAAAGAGGCGGATTTTCGCAAACAAACCGCACCAATTCGCAAAAAATTGACACAGCTAGAACAAAAAATGGATAGCTTAAACGAGCAGTTAGCACAAGCTGAATCACATCTTTCCGATCCCAACTTGTACGATGCGGAAAACAAAGCACAATTAACTCAAGTGCTGGCCACCCAAGCGCAAGCCAAAAGCGAATTAGAACAAGTCGAGGGCGATTGGATGGCAGTACAAGAAACTCTCGAACAGATGGAACAGGAATTTAATCAATAATGGCTTCCAAGCACGCACCTTCATCACTGACGCTAGAAAAACTATGGCAATTTAGTCTTGATTACTACGCGGTTCATGAAGTGAAAGAGGCGTGCTTGTGCCTACAAAATCACCATCACGGTAATGTGAACTTACTCTTACTGCTCAAGTGGCTAGATGAAAACAAACTCACTATCAACTCAGCAGACTGGTCTTGCTTATTAACCGGTTTACAAGAGTCAGAAACCCTCGTGCATGCTTTTCGAGATTTGAGACGTCGATTAAAAGTGTATCTGCCTGAAAGTTTGTATCGTGAAGCGTTACAGTTTGAACTTTGTCTTGAAAAACAACAACAAGCTGAGCTTATTGCTTGGGTTAATCAATTCACATTAACCCCCAACCAAGGGCAAGCGCTGACAGAGCGTTATTGTCAGCAACTTGGCGCTGAGCACTTAGCTCGCGTGTTTGCATTGCCACTAGCCCAAACTTAACCCGTTGAAAGGTTATTTATGTCGCCATTTATTGCCGCCAAAGGATTGAGTAATCCACATTTACAAACACTACTGCCACGCTTACTCCGCCGCGCACCATGCTTTACTCCTGTTTGGCAAACCTTAACCACACCAGATGGCGACTTTCTCGATTTAGCCTGGAGTGAACCTATGGCACAAGCGGTCAACAAACCGATTTTTGTGTTATTCCATGGTTTAGAAGGCAGTTTTTACAGCCCTTACGCTAACGGATTAATGAAGGCATTTGCTGATCACGGCTGGTTATCGGTGATGATGCATTTTCGAGGCTGCAGTGGTAAACCCAACCGTTTAGCACGGGCTTATCATTCAGGGGAAACTGAAGACCCACGCTTTGTGCTTGAATACCTACGCCAACAATTCCCGCAGCGCACAATCATCGCAACCGGTGTGTCACTGGGTGGCAATATGCTAGTTAACTACCTGGCACGTTATCGACATGATCCGCTCATCGATGCCGCCAACGTGATCTCAGCGCCATTAGATCTCGCGGCCTGCTCGCAGCGTATTGAAAACGGGTTTTCCAAGTTGTATCGCCGCTACTTATTATCATCATTAAAACGCAACGCGCTAAAAAAAGCCCCTTTATTACAAAATACATTGGGCTTAACCCCCGAGGCGATTCGCCAAGTGACCAAACTTTATCAGTTTGATGATTTGATCACCGCGCCATTGCATGGTTTTCAGAACGCGCACGATTACTACCACCAATGCTCAGGGTTACAAAAACTCGATCAAATTAGCATTCCGACGCTGATCATTCATGCGGCCGATGATCCTTTTATGACCGATGCTGTGATCCCTCGTGGTCAACTAAATCCTCTTATTGACTATCAATTGTATCAGCACGGCGGTCATGTTGGTTTTGTCAGCGGCCATCTTGGCCAAGTCCGTTTTTGGTTAGAACACGCTCTACCCCTTTATTATAAAGAAGTCACCAACGGCTGAAAAATCCGCTTGTAAGGTCAACAGACCCTAGGTAGCGGTGAAAATTCTATACTTAATTCATAAAATCATGAGGTATTTATGATCGTTCCTTGGCAACAAATTGCTCCTGAAACCTTAACTAACTTAATTCGTGAATTCGTTTTACGAGAAGGCACAGATTATGGAGAGCAGGAAGTCACCTTGGATGAAAAAATTGACCAAGTTAAAACTCAATTAAGTCGCGGCGAAGTGATGATTGTGTATTCAGAGCTGCACGAAAGCATTGATATAAAAACCAAAAATAATTAACCATAACGAAAGCCATAGATAGCGCCCATCATCCCCATCAGCATAGATAAACTCTATGAGTGGGGTGAACGAACGTCGTCCCCTGCTGCTTCCATCGACAAGGTAATCGAGTTTTTTGCCTGGAAGGTTTTTTTCCATGATATAGTAATGAATAGTTATGGGCTTTGCCCTCAAGGAATCATAGACAAGGTTTGTCATGTCAGCAAAACATCCAATTATCGCAGTCACCGGCTCATCTGGGGCAGGCACAACGACGACATCGGAAGCTTTTCGAAAAATGTTCAACATGATGAACATTAAACCCGCTTGGGTCGAAGGGGATAGTTTTCATCGCTTCACTCGCCCAGAAATGGATATTGAAATTCGTAAAGCCCGTGAGCAAGGCCGCCATATTAGTTATTTTGGCCCACAAGCAAACGACTTCCCTGCTCTACAAGACTTTTTCCGACAATATGGTAAAACCGGCACTGGGCAAATCCGTCGTTACTTACATACTTTTGATGAAGCTGTACCTTATAATCAAATGCCAGGCACTTTTACCCCATGGCAAGAGTTACCGGATGACACTAACGTTCTGTTTTACGAAGGCTTGCACGGCGCAGTGGTGGATGGTGAAGTCAACGTTGCCCAACATGTCGATTTTTTAATTGGCATGGTACCGATTGTTAACTTAGAGTGGATTCAAAAATACGTTCGTGACACCCGTGACCGTGGCCATTCACGAGAAGCGGTCATGGATTCTGTTGTCCGCTCAATGGACGATTACCTCAACTACATTACGCCACAGTTTTCTCGCACCCACATCAATTTTCAACGAGTACCGACGGTTGATACTTCAAACCCTCTCAATGCCAAAGGCATTCCGAGTTTGGATGAAAGTTTTGTGGTTATCCGTTTACGTGGCATCAAAAATGTCGATTACCCTTATTTATTGGCCATGATTGATGGCTCATTCATGTCTCGCCACAATACCATTGTCGTGCCCGGCGGCAAGATGGGCTTTGCTATGGAGCTTATTGTTAAGCCTTTACTACAACAATTAATTGAATCTGGGAAGATAGGTTAACGTGCACTCAACCAATGATAACAACAATCAATGGCCATGAATAAATTAAGCGATAGCAAACTTAACACGATTACTTTTCATACCGTGATCATGTGCACGTTTTTGCGTAAAATATCCATGCTTTGATACGATTAAAATCAAGAAATCATGTCCGAAAAAGGATACTATTCCTAACTGAACACAAGATAGCTTGCAGCCATTAGGAAGTCCTTTTATTCTAGTTAACCTTTAGGCTTCGCTAAGATATACGGACAGCGGCGAGCGTACCCTGCAGAGGAAGTAAGATATTATGGTTCTAGGTAAACCTCAAACCGACCCAACATTAGAGTGGTTCCTTTCACATTGTCATATTCATAAATACCCGTCAAAAAGCACGCTGATCCATGCGGGCGAAAAAGCAGAGACTTTATACTACATAGTAAAAGGGTCTGTTGCGGTGTTGATTAAGGATGAAGAAGGTAAAGAAATGATCCTTTCTTACCTTAACCAAGGTGATTTTATTGGTGAACTTGGTCTATTCGAAGAAGATCAAGAACGTACCGCCTGGGTTCGAGCTAAATCACCTTGTGAAGTTGCCGAAATTTCTTTTAAGAAATTCCGTCAATTAATTCAGGTCAACCCAGATATTCTGATGCGCCTGTCTGGACAAATGGCTCGTCGTCTACAAGTTACCAGTCAAAAGGTTGGCGACTTAGCTTTCTTAGACGTAACAGGTCGTATTGCGCAAACATTACTCAACCTTGCCAAGCAGCCTGATGCCATGACCCATCCTGATGGCATGCAAATTAAGATCACTCGTCAAGAAATTGGTCAAATCGTCGGTTGCTCGCGTGAAACCGTTGGCCGCATCCTAAAAATGCTTGAAGAACAAAACCTTATCTCAGCCCATGGTAAAACCATCGTGGTTTATGGTACGCGTTAAGTTCTCACCATAAATGAATTTCCCGTAAAAGCTACTTTAGTACTCTAAAGTAGCTTTTTTGTTATTCATCGCTGGCAGCCTATCGATGGAAAACACCGCCAAAACAAGATGATTTGGCGAACGGCTAACTAAGGTCAGTACTTTCAAAAATTTTATCGGCCGAAGCAGCAACAAACCCGCTGTATAGCTCACCATTAGCCATCGGATAACGCTTAGCAAATTCATAAAATCCGCCAGGGATCATTTCTGTCCCTTCAGTAAAAGCCACTGGGACTTTATCAGCCATCGTCGACGATTGCTCTAACAGCAGTTCTGGTGTACCTTTCACTTCACCGCCATTTTCATTGATAATAAAGCCAGCCTGACGCAAATGATCATTAACCGCTTTCACTTGATTAAATGCTTTAAGCTGATTAACACTGACCGTAAAATGATTCGCACCATAACCGTGTGCCGCTAACCAGGCTGCATATTCACTCTCTTGCGCTAAGATTTGGTAATCCGCAAACGAGAGATCCCATAAACGCCCCGCAAAAAGAAAATCAGCCTGAGCAAGGCGAGTCGTCTCCACTTGAGCCACTAACTTAGCCACGATTGTTTGTAAATCCGTTGAACACTCTTCAACTTTTAACTCACTAATAAAAACTTTAGGCAGCTTAGGATCTGAGTGCTCGTAATGCTTAGCCACTAATTTTTTGCTCTCAAACAGATAATCACCGCAGGCTTGGTAACCTAAATCTAAAAAGGTCTTCGCCAAGGTTTCGATACCTAGCGGGGCAACATTAAACGTTCTTAGCGCAATATGATCATTAATGAGCGCCTCATCTTCTTGCAACAGTTGATGAACCTTTTCGGCGGAGGGACAAAGGCGTTGAATGTAGTCGTTCCATAACAATTGAAAAAGTGCATTTGGCGTCATGACGCCTCCTTATCAAGTGATTCAAGGCCTCTATCACATCAGAGGCATAGTCGTTAACAACAGCGAGTTTTAATGCAATCAAAGCGGGGCTAAAACTCGCCGTCTAGCAAATGATATCCAAACAACTTGCCGTTGCGGCTAAGCGTCAAATAACAAAGGGATGAGTGACCTTATGCTAAGGTTATTCCTGGGGATAAAGTCTCCGGCAATTCTGTCGCCGCCCCTTCCATCGATGCCATTGGATAAGCACAATAATCTGCAGCGTAAAACGCGCTAGGGCGCAAATTACCAGAAGCCCCTGGTCCACCAAAAGGAGCATCACCACTTGCCCCGGTAAGCTGACGGTTACGGTTAACTATCCCAGCACGAATATGATCGACAAAATAGCGCCACTCTTGATCGTCAGTCGAAACTAAACCGGCGGATAAACCAAATCGAGTATCATTGGCGAGTTCTACCGCCTGAGGCAACGTCTGATAGCGGATCACTTGCAATAACGGACCAAAATATTCTTCATCTGGCAAAGCGTTAATTGCGGTCACATCAATAATGCCTGGAGTTACAAAGGCCGCTTGCAACGCTTTAGCGGTTAATAAACTTTGACCACCTAAAGCCTGTAAATTGGCTTGTGCCGTTAAAATAAACTCAGCCGCAGCCCTTGAAATCTGTGGCCCCATGAAAGGTGCCGGCTCAGCAAACGGCTGATCAATAACCAACTGCTCGGTCGCTTTTACTAGCTTATCTAACAACACATCGCCCTTTTCACCTTCTGGTAGATACAGTCGTCGCGCACAAGTGCAGCGTTGACCGGCACTAATAAAGGCCGATTGAATGATGGTATACACGGTGGCATCCACATCGCCATAGTGCTCAGAAATCACCATCGGATTGTTGCCACCCATTTCAAGCGCTAACATTTTATCGGGTTGTCCGGCGAACTGACGATGCAAAACATGGCCGGTATTCGCACTACCGGTAAATAGTAAGCCATCAATCCCTTTCGCTTGCGCAAGCGCGATACCGGTATCTTTTGCCCCTTGCAGTAAATTAATCACGCCATCGGGCAATCCAGCTGCCTGCCAAAGTTGCATCGCCAGTTCACCAGTCCATGGCGTTTGCTCTGAAGGTTTAAACACCACGGTATTGCCCGCTAACAAGGCTGGCACAATATGACCATTTGGTAAATGAGCTGGAAAGTTATACGGGCCAAATACCGCCATGACACCTAATGGGCGATGACGCAATACGATGTTATTACCCGCAACTTCACGCTCTTGATAACCGGTACGTTGATGATAGGCTCGAATAGAAATAGCGATTTTCCCCGCCATCGCTGCCGCTTCGGTACGGGTTTCCCATAATGGTTTACCCGTTTCGTTGGCAATAACCTCAGCAATTTTTTCACTGTTGGCTTTTACTTGTTCGGCAAACGCCAACACAATTTGTTCACGTTCTGCAAATGGTCGATTTTTCCAACTAATCAATGCCTGCCGAGCAGCGGTAATCGCTTGCTCAACTTGTTCTGTTGTTGCGCTTTTTCCTTGCCAAATGACTTGATCATCATAAGGGCTGATTGAGCTCAATGTTTCACCTTGTCCGGCGACCCATTGACCCGCTATCCACTGAGTCATGTTATCTTCCTTATCTAAACTATTGAGGCAAAATCCGCAACCAATCCCCTTGATCAACTTGCAAAGCCTGAGCAACTTCAGGGGCAATAATCACTGTTTCTCGCTCACCGTTATAGGCCGCTTTTGCCGCCGTCGCTCTGAAATCACGAAACGAGGTATTGGCGATAAGATAATCTTGCAAACTTGAATGACGTCCCACTTCAACTCTGGCTCGCACTGAATTGCGCACGGATTCAATATTGCGTAAGTCACACTCAACCGCTGGACCTGCATCAAAAATGTCAATGTAATTACGACAAGTAAAGCCTTCGTTTTCTAGTAACTTTAAGGCTGGACGCGTATTCTCGTGTACTTGACCTATCACGGCTTGAGCTTCAGGGCTCAGCAAGTTGATATAAATTGGCAACTTCGGCATTAAGTCAGCAATAAAACCTTTTTTGCCTATGCCAGTTAAGTAATCGGCTAAGGTAAAATCAATCGAAAAGAAATGCTGTTGTAACCACTGCCAAAAAGGAGAATTACCATCCGCATCAGAAACACCGCGCATTTCGGCAAAAATGGTCTTCGAGAAACGTTCAGGATGTTCAGCCATCATTAAAAAACGGCTCTTTGACATCAAGCGACCATTTAAACCATGACGAAATGATTCGCGTAAAAATAGACTACAAATTTCTGAGTAGCCCGTGTAATTATTGCCAAAAGTCAGTAGCTTAACGACATTATTGACTCCAAGCTTATGTGATGAGTGAACAATAGTACTGATATGGTAAGAGTAAAAAGGTCTATCCCAGCCAACCGCAGCTTCTATTCCAGTGGTACCAGCGATTTCTCCAGTCGCACTATCAAACCCCACCATGAGATAGCCTTCATCTCCAGGTTGGGTGATGCTTGGTTTAGCAAAACTGTATTCTGAATGTTCAATGCGATTGGTCAGTAACTCTTGATTTACCGGTAATGAGGTAAAGCCATGACCGGACTCAATGGCACAATCATGAAGTGCAGGATAATCTGAGCTTGCAATAGGGCGAATAACTAGCATCAATATTCCCTCCAGATGCGTAGAAAAGACTAGGTTTTGATCAACCTAGAAAGAAACGTCAAACACTCACCGATTCCAAGATGAGTGTTTGAGTATCGAGCAACTAAACGAGTGTTGCGATAGCTTGATCGAGCTTGGCCAAGCCTTGTTCTATTTCTTGTTGAGTAATCAATAACGATGGTGTCATACGAATAACGTTCGGCCCTGCCACCAAGAGCATCAATCCTTGCTCTCCAGCGGCCAATAAAATATCTCGTGAGCGCCCTTGCCATTGTTCATTGAGTGCCGCGCCAAGCAATAACCCTTTGCCGCGAATTTCAGAGAACAGCTGATATTTTTGATTTATTTTTTCTAATCCATCACGGAACCAAGCTTCGCGCTGTTTCACACCAGCCAATGTCTCGGATTGACTAACGATGTCAACCACAGCTAAACCCACCGCACAAGCAAGTGGGTTACCACCATAGGTTGAACCATGAGTACCAATTTTCATGTGCTGCGCTAATTTATCCGTTGTTAGCATGGCACCAATCGGAAAACCACCACCTAGAGATTTTGCTGTACTTAAGATATCTGGGGTAATTCCTAAGCCTTGATAAGCATAAAAATGCCCAGTACGTCCATTACCGGTTTGTACTTCATCAAAAATCAATAACGCATTATGCTTGTCGCACAGTTCCCGTACTGCCTGTACAAACTCTGGCGTTGGTGAAATGATACCGCCCTCACCTTGTAATGGTTCCATCATGATCGCACAAGTACGATCAGACATATGGGCTTGCAACGCGTCTATGTCGTTATAAGGCAGGTGAGTGACATCGCCAGGTTTTGGTCCAAAACCGTCAGAATACGCCGCTTGTCCACCGACAGTTACGGTAAAGAAGGTCCGACCGTGAAAGCCTTGTTTGAAAGCGATGATCTCGGTTTTTTCTGGACCATGTATGTCAGCCGCATAACGACGGGCAAGTTTGAGTGCGGCTTCATTAGCTTCTGCTCCAGAGTTAGCAAAAAACACTTTATCCGCGAAACTGAGTTCGACCAGCTTATTAGCGAGTTGCAGCGCTGGCTCGTTAGTCATAACATTACTCAAATGCCACAATTTATTGGCTTGTTCAGTTAATGCATTCACCATTGCAGGATGACAGTGCCCCAAGCAACTAACGGCAATACCACCCGCAAAATCGATATACTCTCGACCGTCTTGGTCCCATACTCGCGAACCTTGTCCTTTTACTGGGATGAACTGCATCGGGTTATAACAAGGCACCATTACCTCATCGAATAAACCCCGTTGAATCTGTTTTTCTGTTGTCATTACCCATTCCTTCTTATACTGCATGCCAAGTTGCTCTACCATGTTGCAACTAAATCTAGCTTAAGATTTTGTATGGCATTACCATTAATACGCCATTGTATTTACAAAATATTAACCATTTCAATAGCGAAATATGCTTTTCATGACCTCATCGACAGTCGAATAAACAACTATCGTGATTATTTATGCACTAAGCCATCGCTTTTATGAAATAAACTTTACTGTTCAGTTGACCATGGAAGCAATAAGCATTGCAAGATAAGGAGATAAATAAAGCGGATAAAAAGGATATCGCATAAAATAGCACGTTATTGGAGAAGATTATAATAGGTAAGAAAATGTTAAAAAAAGTGATCAAGATCGATCACTTTTTATTTAACGCTGCAGAAAGTTAGCTAATAGCTGATGACCTTGCTCGGTTTTAATCGATTCCGGATGAAACTGCACCGCATCAATCGGTAGAGTTTTGTGTTGGTAGCTCATAATTTCATCCATGCTGCCGTCGGCAAGCTCTGTCCATGCAGTAAGTTCAAAGCAGTTTGGCAAAGAATGCTTATCAACCACTAAGGAATGATACCGAGTCACGGTGAGTGGGTTATTTAATCCCTTAAATACACTGCGATTGGTATGTTTTATCGGGGAAGTTTTGCCATGCATCACTTTTCTAGCGCGCACCACTTGCCCCCCAAAAGCCTGAGCAATCGCTTGATGACCAAGACAAACCCCTAATATCGGTAGTTTTCCCGCAAAATG
>SLFB01000320.1 GCA_007124475.1 Vibrio sp.
GATCTATCAAAATGATTAAATCGAAATTCTTTAATTATCTTAAGCAATTTGGAGGATACGAAACACGCTCAATGTTTGGTGGAATAGGAGTCTTTCATCAAGGAGCTATGTTTGTCTTACTGGCCAATAACTCTGTTTTCCTTCGAGGTGATGGAGATTTAAATCAGCAACTTAGTTTATTAGACTGTGAAAGATTTCGTCATAAAAAAAAGCAAACTACAGCAGTTGTCAATTATTACGATATTACTACGCTATTTGAACAAGCTCACCCCGATCTAAATCAGCTGGTTACTCGTGCTATTAATTATGCTATTGAACAAAAAAATCATCAGCGAAGTCAGGCTTGTCGCCGATTACGTGACTTACCTAATATGCAGTTGACATTAGAAAGAATGGTCAGAAAATCAGGCATCAATGATGTTGACACTTTCTTAAAGTTAGGGCCTGTGGAAGTGTTTGCTAAAGTGCGTGATACCTATGGTAACCACATAGATATTAGCTTGTTATGGAAGTTTGCTGGCGCTATTGAAGGTATTCATTGGAAGCTACTGCAAGAGCCTAAAAAAAGGGAACTACTGAAATGCTACCAGTCCTAATTATTGATTAATGATATCCCTAAACTTTTCAAGTTTGGGGATATCTTAATTTATTTTATTTCTAGTATTTAAAGCGAGCGGTTAGCATCAGTTGCTCTTTATAAGCATCATTGATACGTGCTTCAAGCCCTAAAGAAAACAGTTCAGTTGAATGGAATCGAGCGTATACAGAACCGATCCATTCATCTTCATCATTAATGGAGATATAACCGCCTTTACCACCCACTTCAAGCTGTGGGCCAAGCCATTGACGGATGCCTAAACTTAGCTCCATTCCTGTTTCAGCGCGGCGATATTCGCGTTTGTCTTGAACGCGAAATAGCATCTCACCCGTTAAGTCAGCCCAATTATTCATTGGCGCATTAAATCCAAAACCAGCGGCTAAATCAAAGTCGCTTTCAAACTCAGAGTCAACACGAGCGATCATATAAGCATTAGGATGAATGGACTTACTTATTGCAGCGCCAATTGTGGCAGGGCTAGCGCCAAAGCGAGCTTCAACATACTCGTAATTGAAGTTACTCATGATTGTTGGGCTATTAGGATCGTTTTGAGCCAGCGTATGAGTAGATACGAGTAATAGGGCTGTTGCCAGTATGGTTTTGCGCATAGTCATGATAAACCTATCAGTTTGAGATGATTAATTTTAAATACCCTTCCTAGTTGGAACCGCAGTAGCATTGGCTGTGTTGGTTCATTCCAAACATAGGCTTTGTCTCTAGTTATGGAGACCAGTTACTACCTGCCTGAAGCTCCAAGTCGCTTGGCTGATAGTTTGTTTGCTTACTTACCAATCACTCTAACAAACACTTTAAATAGGTTGAGTGTAAAGTATCGATTGGGCACAAAGCTTGAAATCAACGTTTTACTACAGAGCAAGGTATTTGAATTAATAACAATTTTGAACATAGACCTATGATAATCCATTCAACGGTGAGAACTCTACAAAAATATGTTTCGATTTGTAGATTACTCGCCATAAGAGTGGCGATTATCGGCTAATGCATTAAGAATTAACTCAGTATCAAGGATCGCCATCCAACTCATGAGATCTTTTTCATGCTCGATGACATAATGGGTTAACTGATGTTTGACTGTGTCACAGAGCTGCTGCGGTTGCCAAGGTTTACTGATGAAAAAGTCAAGACTCGAGTGATTCACGGCTTCAACAGTATCATCCAGTCCGGCCTGGCCAGTCAAAAGAATTTTTCGGGTTGATTGGGTCTCTTGTACTTGATTCAGCTCAATTAAGAAATGAATGCCTGTTTCTTGAGGCATAATGTGATCACATAAGATCAAGGCCAAAGGAATATCCTGCTGTTGATATTCCGCAATAACGTCTTTAGCTTCCGCAACAGACTGCGCGGCTTCTAAAATAAAATTCGTTTCAAATAGGCTTAGGTCCTGTAATACGCTATCAAGTACTTCACGTTCATCATCAACACATAGAATCATTAACTTGCGCATGCTTTATCTCCCTAACTGAGCAACTTGATTAATCGGCAACCATACTTGCATGGTCGTAAATCTGCCAATTTCACTATCGACTTGAATCCAGCCTTGATGCTGGTTAACGATTTGTTGGCATACGGATAAACCAATACCTAATCCAAAGTTACCTTCTCGCTTGGTGGTATAATTGAGCTCAAAAATCCGTTGCAGGCGACTGGCAGGAATACCACAACCGTTATCGGTAAAGCTAACGACGACATAGGTTAGCTGCTGATGATCGCGCTGTTCGGTGGTAATGGTTAATACCCCATGATCAGGAAAGGCTTCTATCGCGTTAGAAATCAGATTAGTCCATACTTGTTGTAACGCAATCGGTCGACATTCAATATAGTTAAGACAATTATACTGTTTAATTACTGTATGGCGCTTCAAACGATTGTCAAAGATTACCAGTGTGTCTTCTAAACCTTCATGGATATCCACATGATGGAAAGTCTCATCATCACTACGAGCATAGCCTTTGAGACTTTTCACCATATCACTAATTCGTTGTGCACAAACAGAGATAGAGCGTAAATTACTGCCTGTTAAAAAATAGTCTTCTAGTTGTTCGATTTCTTGCCAAGCTTGTTTCGGATGTGTATGTGCTAAATTAAGCAGCTTTTGCTCGTTATCGAGCCTCAGTTTGACGATTTTTTTTGCTAATAGCCTATCACCAATTATGTCATTGACGTGTTTGACTGTTTTTCGTTCATCAGCAGTAGATATGGGTTTTGCTTTGAGTGCATGATTGAGTAATTGAGAGCCAGTTTGCGCTAACGAGCTTGATGGCGGATTATTAACCAGTACCGTGATATGATGTTTTAAATTTTCACTACCGCGTAAAATTGCTGCAATAGGGTTATTCAATTCATGAGCTACCCCAGCAACTAATTGGCCTAAAATAGCCATTTTTTCACTTTCAATCAGTTGATTCTGTGCGGATTCAAGGTGATCTAAAGTTTTTTGCAGTTGCAGTTTAGTATTAATGCTGCGTTGTAAGCGGCGATTAAAATGCCTCAGTAACAAGTTAGTAAATAAGGGGAGCAAGCTGGTGTTACTGTGCATTACTTTGGAAAAAGTATCGCGGTCGAGTTTAATGACATCAGTACGGGTAAGGGTTAATGCGGTTGAGAAAGAAGCTTCACCAGTAACAAACGACATCCCTCCGACAATATTTCCTTTCTTGTGTCTGACGACTTCTCGTTGTTGTCCCGCTTCATCTCGTTTATATAAAGCAACCTCACCTGATGTTATAAACCATAAAAAATGGTTATCTTCTCCTTCGACCGTTAATAGATGTTCCGCTGAATAGGTTCGGCAGGCTCTTGTTTCATCGTTATTGTCAAAAAATGTGTATAAAGCTCCAATCACTTGTTCTGCTAATTCTTGATCGGACATTCGATGATAGTCGCTGATAAAACCTTCACGGTAACTGCGCATTTTCTGGTCGATATGAGCGCGTAAAATTCGAGTTTGATCGAGCAATGTACTGTAGGACAAGATGTTGTCCGGATCGTGTTCCAGCAAGTAGGTTGTTAACTCCTGCAAGACCGTTTTGTGCAAAACATTATCTTGTAATGGTTTAGTAAGGCAGTAATCTAAGCGACCTTCATTGACAGCACTGACGATAGCTTGCACATCCTGACCACTACTAATGAGTATTTTTCTTGCGTTTTTAGTCGCGAGATTTTTATCTAATTGCACCAAAAATTCGGCACCATCAAAAGCTTCATGGTGACTTGCTATGACCAAGGCGGTTATTTGTTGCCTTTCTTCGATAAATTGCAGTGCTTGTTCGGCTTCAGAGAGACAGTCGGAGGTATATAAGTCGAATTTTGAGGAAAACACACACAATTCATTTCGCCATTGCTCAATGCTAATTGGATTGTTATCTAAACAAAGCAAAGCATATCGATTCACAGAGATACCGTTTAATAATGAATACTCAAAATAACCATAACAAAATATCACGACTTGAATTGAGAGCTGAGTTTGAGAACGATCAAAATGGTACGGATTGATATCATTTTTTTAACCTTGCTATTTTAAGCTCAAGGAGACTACATTTGTTTACTTCAATCACATCATCTGTCTATGTTCATGAGAATAAAACCATCTGTCACCTCGCTGCAACGCCTAGTGATTTGGATATACATAGGTGAATCCTTACTTGAGCCAAATTGATCATTTGCGGTAAACTGGTGAAAATATGATGAGGTTAGGTAATTATGAAAAATATCAAACAAATAGGTGCTGTCGGTGGCGCGGTAGCATTGTTACTCTGTTGGCCACTTGCAGTGGGGCACATTGGTCATCAGGTGATCAATCATGGATTGGCCGAAATCGATAGTAACCAAATCTCAGCTGAGATTATTACCTATGATCGCGGTTATTTATCCTCAAATGTGACAACTCAATTTAGTGTCACCGATACCAGTTTAAAACAACAACTCATTAGTGAGGGGCTTCCAACTCAATGGTTAGTAGAAAGTCACATTAAGCATCAGTTATTCAGTCTCGCTGCAGAATCACGATTACCTGAATATCCAGATCTACCTATTACTATGCAATCTCAAACTCGATTGAATGGCAATACGGATTACTCTGTTCAGATGGATAATTGGCATTTTCAATCCGAGGGCGAGCAGCCTTTCCATCTTGCGGTGCAGCCTATAACGTTAAACGGTTCTATCTCAAGAGCCGGTGAGCTCAGTTATCATTTGCAGTTGCCATCAGCAAGAATTAATTTTATTGATGGTCAAACCTTACAGATCTCTGAGTTTGTGGCGCAGGGATATGGCCATCAAGAGCATAATTTTTGGTTGGGTCAACAGGCACTCAAGTTAGCAAATTTAACGCTGCTTGATGATGAAGATGGTGTTGTGTTTTCTGCTAACCAAGGTAATTATGTTTTTGTCTCTTCATTAGATGAAAGTAAACAACGTTTTACTGGACAACATAATTTAGTGATTGCAGAACTGGCTAATGAAGAGGGAAATATAAAACAGCTGACATTTGATTTTAGTCTTGCGGATCTTGATAGTCAGGCTTTTGAACAATTATCAGAACTTTACCATGATTATGCTGACTCGCCTTTTGATACGCTGAATCGCGCTTTACCTGTGATGGAAAGGCTATTTGCACAAGGTTTTAGCTTGAATTTAAACCAGCTATCTGCAGTAGTGGGTGAGGGAGAATTTAATGCTAAGTGGTTGTTGTCGGTTCCAATGGGCACAGATAATATTCTACAAGATCCAACCAGCATACTACCTGCATTGACTGGAGAAGTAGATAATTATATCTCTCAACAATTTGCAGAAGATTTTCCTTTCATTCAAATGACGATGGATGAGTTAGTTATGATGGAAATGGCAACTCAAGATGAGAGTGGGTACTATATTAAAGCTAATTTAAAACAAGGTGATGTGTTGTTTAGTAATGGCACTCAAGTTGCTTTGTTAAGCCTATTGATGCCCTTGTTTATGTAGTTATTTACCAGCTAGCTGAAGATGCTTCAGTGTCGGTTGTGTTTCTTGATCCTGAATTACATCGCTTGTTTATGTTTAAGAGGGATCATGAAAGCTTCCACGTTGTCTCACCATGCTAGTTTTGACTTTGACAGTTTTTCTATTATCTAGAGCAGGAGCAAGTAATTCATGGAGCCAAATACGGACATTATTTATAATTTTAGCGCAGGACCTGCTGCATTGCCTAAGGCGGTGATGGATAAAGCGCAAGCTGAATTCGTCAATTGGAGCAACTTAGGCGTATCGGTAATGGAAATCAGCCACCGTAGTAAGCCTTTTATTCAAGTAGCAAAAGAAGCAGAGCAAGATTTAAGAGACCTGCTTAATATTCCTGATAACTATAAGGTGCTTTTTTGTCATGGGGGAGCTCGTGCGCAATTTGCAGCCGTGCCGCTTAATTTACTGGGATCTGCAACCTCAGCAACTTATATTGATGCTGGCTACTGGGCAGCCAGTGCAGTAAAAGAAGCAAAGAAATACTGTCAGGTTAATTTATTTGACGCCAAGCTTGATAAGCAAGGCAAAACCGCAGTCATTCCAGCAAGTGAATGGCAAATCGATACCGACTCAGCCTATGTTCATTTTTGTCCCAATGAAACTATCGACGGAATTGAAATCAATGATTTGCCATTGACTGATAAACCTATCATTGCTGATATGTCATCGACAATTCTATCGCGTGAAATTGATGTTTCTCGTTACGGGGTAATTTATGCGGGCGCGCAGAAAAATATCGGTCCTGCTGGCCTTTGCATTGTGATTGTCCGTGAAGACTTGCTAGGTTTAGCGAGTAATGTACTACCAAGTATACTTAACTACCAATTGTTGGCCGAACAAGATTCGATGTTTAATACTCCCCCTACTTATGCATGGTATTTATCTGGGTTGGTATTTAAATGGCTAAAACAGCAAGGTGGGGTGAAAGCGATAGAGCAAGTTAACCGAGCTAAAGGGGCTTTATTGTATAATTACATTGATTCATCTGATTTTTATCATAACAATATTCATCCTGGCAATCGTTCCTTGATGAATGTACCGTTTCAGTTAGCTAATCCACAATTAGATGAGGTTTTCTTGGCTGAGGCTGAACAACGAGGTTTGGTGTCTTTGAAAGGGCATAGAGCGTCTGGTGGCATGAGAGCCTCGATTTATAATGCCATGCCACTGGCCGGTGTTCAGGCGTTGGTAGATTTTATGCAAGAGTTCGCTGCCAAGCATGCTTGATTTTTAGTTTTTTACACTAATATTAATAAAAACACCAGCAGGATGCCCTGCTGGTGTTTTTATTTTGATAGTTTCAATAATAAATGAGTGGTTATGCAGCATAGAGAGATTTCATGGTTCATAATTAATACATAATTAATTGGCAGGTATAAATGGCTTAATGAACCTAGCAGGCACTGAATGACTTTTCAATTTAGCCGTTGCTAAGTTACAGTGATTCTTACGTTGATGTTGAGGTGTTACGTGCATGAATCCTTGCATGGAGATAGTTTGCTTTGAGGAATAAACCATGAAATTTAGTCATAAGGTCGTTGCTGCATCATCACTCATGTTACTTTTAACGTTGGCATTTTTGTCAACCCAACAGTACTTTTCGATGCGGGCGGAAATTGAGCAGCAAGTCAATACTAGCGTTGATGAAATTGTTAGTGGCGTCCGCAACACTGTAAGCCGAGATTTAGACGGTAGCAAGGCGTTAGCGCAGTATGTAACCGAATTAGTTCAAGCTGATATCGATCCTCGCAGCGTGGCTCAAGTGCTTCGACAGCCAGCCCTAGACAAAGCGTTTATTCTGGTTGGTCTAGGTTACGATAGTGATGGCTCATACGTGGGTAGTGACCCGAGTTGGGATCCAGGAGCAACGTGGGATCCAAGGGTAAGACCTTGGTATCGTGATGCTAAAAACGCGGGTAGTTTGACGATTACTGCACCCTATGCAGATTCTGCCACTGGAGAGATTTTAATTTCCATCGCCACTCCGGTCAGCTATCGCGGTCAGTTTTCTGGAGCCATTTTTTTCGATGTGAGTCTGGTGTCATTAGCAGAGTTAGTCAATCAGGTTTCGCTATTTGATGCTGGCTATCTGTTCATTGTTGCTGATGATGGGACAACAGTGGCTCATCCTGAAGCTCGATTTAACGGTGAGCCGATGTCATCCTTCTTGCCGAATGTACGCATTAGCCGTGACGTACAAGAAGTGAAGTTAAATAATCGAGATTATCAATTACGTTTTGTGCCGATCCCTGGGGAGAATTGGTCGGTAGGGGTTTTAGTTGATGAGTCTATTGCATTTTCGGCGGTGAACGATTTGCGTCGTAGTGCGATTATCTACTCTTTACTGGCGCTTGTTATTAGTACCTTGATTTTGTCTTTTGTTATTCGTGTACTGATGCGACCACTAGATACTTTAAATGATGCAATTCAAGATGTGGCTTCAGGACAAGGTGACTTAACCAAGCGGCTGGATACGAATACGGATTACGAATTTGCTCGCTTGGCGGGTGGCTTTAATCGCTTCACAGAAACCTTACAACATTTGATTCAAGAGTCGAAACAGATCGGTCAGCAAATTATGCATAACACCGAGTCTACTGCTCATGGATTACAGAGTTCAACGGCAGCGATGCAAAGTCAGATGCATGAGGTTGAGCAATTGGCAACCGCCATGAATGAGATGGCGACTACTGCAATGGATGTAGCGGGTAATGCACAAGGGGCAGCTTCGGCGGCGCAAGATGCGGATAATGCGACCGAGCAAGGCTCACAAGTCGTCTCTCATACTACTGAAGCGATAAATTCATTAGCGATGCGAATTGATCAAGCGGTAGAAGAGGTGAAGCAGCTTGAAGGTGCAACTTCAAATATTGAGACAATTCTTAAGGTTATCAACGACATTGCTGATCAAACTAACCTTCTAGCACTTAATGCGGCCATTGAGGCAGCACGAGCAGGGGAGTCTGGACGAGGCTTTGCGGTAGTAGCGGATGAAGTGCGCACATTAGCTCAGCGAACTCAACAATCAACGACAGAAATTCGTAGTATGATTGAGCAATTACAAGTGGGCTCTAGCTCAGTAGCAACCGCCATGCGGCAAAGTAAGGATACCGCGACGGAAACGGTATCCAAAGCAAGTGAAGCAAATGATGCTTTACTGCTTATTCGTCAAGCAATTCAGCAAATTAGTGATATGAATATACAAATTGCTTCGGCTGCTGAAGAGCAAAGTTTAGTGGCAGAGGAAATCAATACCAATACGGTAAAAATTAAAGATTTATCGGTACAAGTATCTGATACTGCTAACCAGTCCAATCAGCAGATGCAAGAGCAGTTAGCGGATGTCCGCCGTCAAGAGGCCGTAATGAACAAGTTTATTGTGTAAATCTGTTTTGCTTATCTCCAATAAAAAACTCAGGCGATTTGCCTGAGTTTTTTATATCCAATCGCCTTTCTACTTGAAGCCACTATTAAGGGCGAGCGGATTTAGCCGTTGGTTTATACCCTTCCGACTTGAAGCTGCAGGGGTGTTGGCGACGTTCGTTCGCCCCAATCACATAGTCTATCTATGCTCATGGGGACTCACTTGCCGCCTACCTGCAACTACAAGTTATTTGGGTATAGTATTGCGATTTTTCCCTTTGGGCGATAGTGTATTTTTAGCCTTATGAGGTTTAGCATTACTGCGTAGAGCATCAAACCCTGGTTGGGTATTGGTATGTTTAGTCGCAAATCGATTTGCACCGTGGCGTCCAGATTTACGACGTTGCGCCGGTGTTCGAGCACCCATATCGTCTGCTGGCACTAAACAAGTTGGCTTATCACCAATTAAATGTTTTTTACCCATGCTGATGAGTGCTTCACGAATTAATGGCCAGTTAAGCGGGTCATGGTAACGCAGTAAGGCTTTGTGTAATCGTCTCTGTCGCTCACCTTTTGCCACGGTAACTTCTTCGCGTTTTTTGTATTTCACCCGTTTTAATGGGTTGGTCTCTGAATAGTACATGGCGGTTGCATTACACATGGGCGATGGATAAAAGTTTTGCACCTGATCACACTGATAATCATTAGACTTTAACCATAAAGCTAGGTTGAGCATATCTTCATCTTCAGTGCCAGGATGAGCTGAGATAAAGTAAGGGATCAAATATTGCTTTTTACCCGCTTGCGCACTGTATTGGTCAAACATCTCTTTAAAACGATTAAATGTCCCCATTCCAGGTTTCATCATCAGATCAAGTGGGTTCTTTTCAGTGTGCTCAGGGGCAATCTTTAGGTAACCCCCCACATGGTGAGTGACCAATTCACGCACGTATTCTGGTGATTCAATGGCTAAGTCATAGCGAACACCTGAGGCGATCATCACTTTTTTGACCCCCTGAACTTGGCGCGCTGCACGGTAAAGATCAATCGTATGTTTATGGTCAGTATTTAGCTTATGGCAAATGCCCGGAAAGACGCACGAAGGGCGACGGCAATTCATTTCTGCTTTGGGATCACTACAGCCTAAACGATACATATTGGCGGTGGGGCCACCTAAGTCGGAAATAGTACCAGTGAATCCCGGCACTTTATCGCGGATTTCTTCCATCTCATTAAGAATGGATTCTTTTGAGCGGTTTTGAATAATTCGCCCTTCATGCTCGGTAATGGAGCAAAATGAACAACCGCCAAAGCAGCCGCGCATAATGTTCACCGAAGTTTTAATCATATCGTAAGCTGGTATCTTAGCTTTACCGTACTGAGGATGAGGCACACGGGCATAGCTTAAACCAAACACATAGTCCATTTCTTCTGTTGTTAATGGGATAGGCGCTTGATTGACCCATAACTCACGGTCGCCATGACGTTGGATCAGCGCGCGTCCTGAATAGGGGTTGGTTTCTAAATGCAATACTCGGCTTGCATGGGCATATAAAATCCGATCATTACTGAGCTTTTCAAACGAGGGTAGACGTACTGCTGTGGTCGCTGCATCATGGCGAGAAGGACGAATCGTGATGGGTTTCGCTTCCGCTTCTTTTTCCTGATTGGTTTCACACTGAGTCTCTACCGCATAAGGGTTAATGGGTACAAAGGCTTTACCGGGTTTTTCAATGCGTGAAGAATCAATGATGGTATACGTTTCTGGCGCTGCCGGTAGGATAACGGCAGTACCACGGATATTGGTCATTTCTGCCATGCTCTCGCCGTTAGCTAAACGATGAGCAACTTCTACCAAAGCACGCTCTGCATTACCGAATAACAAAATATCGGCTTTTGAATCCAACAGTACGGAGCGACGAACTTTATCAGACCAATAATCATAATGAGCAACACGGCGTAAGCTAGCTTCAATACCGCCTAACACTAATGGTACGTCTTTATAGGCTTCTCGACAGCGTTGAGAGTAGACCAAGGTAGCGCGATCTGGGCGCTTACCCCCTTCATTATTTGGCGTATAAGCATCATCATGACGTAGCTTTTTATCAGAGGTATAACGGTTAATCATCGAGTCCATATTACCAGCGGTAATACCGAAGAATAGATTTGGTTTACCTAGAGCCATAAAAGCATCTTTACTCTGCCAGTTAGGTTGCGCGATGATACCAACTCGAAAACCTTGTGCTTCTAACAAGCGACCAATAATCGCCATTCCAAAGCTAGGGTGATCCACATAGGCATCACCAGTAACAATAATAATGTCACAGCTATCCCATCCCAGTGCGTCCATTTCTTGTTTACTGGTAGGAAGAAAGGGTGCGGTTCCAAAGCATTCCGCCCAGTATTTTTTATA
>SLFB01000189.1 GCA_007124475.1 Vibrio sp.
ACCGCATGACCAACGGATTTTTAATTGACAGTATTAGTCGCATTCATCGTATTTCATGGAATGACGTTGAGTCGTCGAGTCAATTTTTAGAAGCAGGGGAGCAAGATTGTGTGGTGGCGGTGGTTCGTAAAGAAAACAAAC
This sequence comes from Vibrio sp., assembly GCA_007124475.1. Lineage (GTDB taxonomy): Bacteria > Pseudomonadota > Gammaproteobacteria > Enterobacterales > Vibrionaceae > Vibrio. Next base: position 142 of record SLFB01000189.1, read on the forward strand.
TGATCATGATCTTAGACTTTGAGAAAATCATTGCTGATATCAATCCAGAATTGAGTATGGAAAAGTACGACGTCAAATTGGATAAATCTGTCAACCTCAATCAAAAAATGGTCAGTAAGCGTAATGCGAAAACCATCATGGTGGTGGACGATTCAGCATTTATTCGCAGCATGATTCAAGAGACGTTGAGTTCATCTGGTTATAACGTGATCACCAGTAAAGATGGCGGTGAGGCTTTTGAGAAGCTGACTGAGATACAGGCTATAGTCAAACAAGAAAACTCTTCGATTGATGACATTATTAATGCAATTGTTACCGATGTAGAAATGCCCCGCATGGATGGCATGCACTTAGTAAAGCGTTTACGAGAGATTGAATTGTACAACAATACTCCGATTATTATGTTCTCCTCCATAATGAGTGATGATAACAGAATGAAAGCCCTTGATCTTGGTGCGAACGATACCATTACCAAGCCAGAAATCGGTAAAATGGTCGGTTTGATGGATAAATACATTTTTGATTGAATCATATCTATACCCAAACCACTTGGATCTATCATCTCCCTAAACGCTAAAAATTGGGGATAAGATCTAATTAGCTGGTCAACAGACTTTAGACCTGTATATAGCAGAATGAACGGGCTTTATTTTTCGTTAATTTCATGGCACAAAAGGTACTATGACTAATATTTTTATTATTGTTGCTCTTTTGGTGTTTTTCTTTCTCTTTGCACAAAAATATCTGATTCGTCAGGATGATAGCAAAGACTACAATTACAAAAAAAACGGCCCAATTCTCACCTCAGCAGAAAGCTCTTTATTTAATGCATTAAGAGCTGCGGTTGGTGAACATGGTATCGTATTAGCCAAAGTCGGTTTGCCACATTTGATCAGTCCTAGTCAACTGAAAAACAAGAAGCAGTGGTTTATTGCTCAAAGCCGAATTGCTAAACAATGCGTTAGTTTTGTCATCTGCGATCCGCGTAGTCTTGAACCAAGAGTAGTGGTAGAGTTTAATGATGGTAAACCACTCACTAAAGCAAAAATTGAGCGAGAAAAACTGCTTCTTCACGTTTGCCAGTCGGCCAATATTCCTATTATCGGTACGAATATTAAACACAGTTACCAAGTAGGAAGATTACGCCGTCTACTAGCAGCCCATATCGATTTAATTGAGCCAGACAAAGAAGTGAGGTTTTGTAAACGTTGTGGAAGCCCTATGGTGATTAAAACAGCGACACAGGGCGAATTTAAAGGGCGACGATTTTTCACTTGTAGCAGGCAACCTCATTGTACTTATACTGAAAACTATAATGTCGTCTTTGAAACTGATGAAACTGAATCGAATAAGCTAACGGTTCAATAAGTGCTGACTCGTTTGAATGCTACAGAGGCAGACTATCGGCATTGTTATGCTATATGTGTTTTTCCGTATTGTAAGCTTTGATAAGTACAAATGCACACCTGATTACGACCGTTTTGTTTCGCTTTATAAAGCTCTATATCGGCTAGTTTTAGGAGATCTTTTAGTTGATCGCCAGGGCGATACTGGCAGATACCAATACTTAGTGTTAGCTGAATTGGCAAATGCTCGCTAAATCGGTAATTGGCAATTCGTTCTCGCAATGCTTCACCAATTGCATTCGCCTGTGCCAATGAATGATCAAACAAGGTAATACAAAACTCTTCGCCTCCGATCCTAAAGACATTTTCTTGTCCGACATGCTCTGCAAATACTTGGCAGGTTTCAATTAATACTTGATCACCCGTTGCATGACCAAATTGATCGTTAATTTGCTTGAAAAAATCCAAATCGATAACTAATAAGCAGAGGGACGAGTTTGGGTGTTGGTTGCGGTGAAAATAGTCAAACACAGAGTTAAGCGATAAACGATTGTACGCGCAGGTTAGCGTATCTCTTGTTGCTAGGTTGGTGAGTGAATGTTCAATATTATAGCGGCTTGACTCATAAGAGTGAGCCACAAACCAAACACCAAGGTAGCACAAAATGATATTGACAATGATAGGGATTGAGTATGAATTGATACCTTGCAATCCGGATAATAGTATTAAGCCAGTCATGACAATAAGCATAATGGCAGAACCCAAGCGCCCAATTTTCAGGCCGAGCAAGGCATACAACACAACAGGAATGAGTAAGTACCATATTAACACGCCGTGATTGATTGGCTTGAGATACGTGAGTAGGCTGGTGATTAGCAGTAAAACAGCCACATAGCGTTTAATTTGCTGATTAGAAAGCACATTGCGTTTTGAACAAAAGTAAACCCACAATGAGTAAGTGGCAAAAGACAACTCTAACAGGGCAAAATCCACGGCATGGTGATAAGCCAGATTAAAAACGGCCATAATACAACCTATCGCGCACATCAATAATGTTAATCCTTGACACATTGATGTTTTAAGCCGAACTGACTGATTAAACAGCTCTTTATTCATACTAAATATAGATATCCTTTTTATAATCTCACTATACTAGTCTTTTTTAGTGAGCAATCAATCAATTTTTTGGACTAAGATCACGAAATTATTCCGTGACAACAAGGTAATGATTGAATGCTCACTTGTTAAAATAGTTATTGTGCACAATCGGTTGAGAGCAAAAAGTCATCATTTTGGCGATCTAAAGAGCAGTTAAACCAAAAAATGAAAAATAGACTTGCACTGAATAAAATCAATCGCTAATATCCATCTCGTTCTCAAGTGATGCGTCCGTAGCTCAGCTGGTTAGAGTATCGCCTTGACATGGCGGGGGTCGGTGGTTCGAGTCCACTCGGACGCACCAATGAACGAGAATAAAGAATTTGGGTCTATAGCTCAGTTG
>SLFB01000217.1 GCA_007124475.1 Vibrio sp.
GGCAAAAATACGCTTAGCTCGCACGATAGAATCTAAAGTGCGAAAACCAGCATAATCAAGATGGATTTTTTCACTCGCGACCCCGGCTCTTAATAGGTCTCTTTTCATGGTCCAAGGTTCATTATAGGAACGATGGGCATTGTCACCACTTAACAAAAAATAATTAACTTTATTGTGCTGCTCTAACTCAATAGCGGCTTCAATACGATGAAGATAATAATCGTTTAATGTACGTCCTAAGAATTTACTGGTGCCTAATACGACCGCAACATCAAATTGAGGCAATTGATCGATAGTAGTAATGATGTAATGCCTAGCCTGCCAGCTAATCCAACGGTCGATAGCAAACACGGTACTGATGATGATCATGATCAACAGTATTAGTAAGCAAATACTCCGTAATAACCAACGCAAGCCAATTTTTATCCAGAGTTGGCTTAAATTTGGCGATTTCTTTGTGCCCATAGGCCTATTACCACAAAGGTGATGACAATGATACAGAACATCATGCCTCGCTCTAACTGAGCTAATGTTCGCGTTAAGTAGGGACTTGCTTTGACGATGAGCAAGCCATAGCCAAAAGCATTGATTAAAATAAACACCAAAGTCCGCACTAGAAAATGCTGTTGGTACATTAATCGACGTAGCAATATATTGATTTCGTTACCAAACATTACCAATAAACAAGCGATTAATGCGATTGATATTTCGCTTAAATAGGGGACGAGATACTGACCTGCAGGAGCAAAAAAACTTAGCATAAAGCGATACTCAAGTAACAAAAGCCCCAGGTGGGGCTTTGATGGATGAATTAAAAAGCCGTGCGCTTATAACGGCGGTAAGCCGGTTGCCAAAAATGCTGTTCAATGGCGACCTCTAGCGCTTCATCAGTGATTTCTAGAGCGACTCCTTGCTCAATGGCTTTCTTAGCGACCGCGAAAGCAATTTTCTTCGAAACGGAATGAATCGATTCAAGTGGTGGCAGCAGTGGGCCATGGCCATTAATGGCCAGAGGTGAGCACAGTGATAGAGCTCGACTTGATTCCATCAGCATTTCATCGGTCACGCGTTTAGCGCCAACCGCTAAGACACCAAGGCCAATACCTGGGAAAATGTAGCTGTTGTTACATTGGGCAATTGGGTATGTTTTTCCTTCGTGCAGCACAGGTTCAAAAGGACTGCCGGTAGCGACCAAGGCTTCGCCATTAGTCCAACGCAAAATATCAGCAGGAATCGCTTCCACACGACTGGTTGGGTTGGATAATGGAAACACAATCGGACGAGGGCAATGAGCATGCATCTCTTTGATCACCTCTTCACTAAATAACCCAGGTGCACCCGACACACCCACTAGTACCGTTGGTTTAGCATGGCGGACCACATCGAGCAGTGAAAATCCAGTGCTTTCTGAAGTCCAATCTTGCGTGTTCGCTTTTTTCTGAACTAAACGTTGTTGGAAATCAAGTAGATTTGGCATTCCTTCTTCTAATAAGCCCCAGCGATCGACCATATAAACTTGTGACCGGGCTTGAGCGTCAGAAATCCCTTCAGAGACCATTTGAGCGATGATAGCTTCAGCAATACCACAACCGGCAGAGCCGGCGCCTAAAAAAGTAATGCGCTGTTGTGATAATTGGCTACCTGCCGCTTTACAAGCCGCTAGGAGTGAGCCAACAGTAACTGCCGCGGTACCTTGGATGTCGTCATTAAAACAACATACGCGATTTTTATAACGCTCAAGTAAGGGCATGGCATTTTTTTGCGCAAAATCTTCAAATTGAATTAAAGCATCAGGCCAACGATGTTGCACCGCTTGAATAAAGTCTTCAATAAAACTGTCATATTCTGCACCTGTGATGCGCGGATGACGCCAACCCATATACATAGGGTCTGCAAGGCGCTGTGGGTTATTAGTGCCTACGTCGAGTACGATAGGTAAAGTATAAGCTGGACTGATACCACCACAAGCTGTGTATAGGGAAAGCTTACCGATTGGAATGCCCATGCCACCAATGCCTTGGTCGCCAAGACCTAGAATGCGTTCCCCATCGGTGACCACAATCACTTTGACATTATGATTGGCGGCGTTATTCAGTAGATCGTCGATACGATCGCGATTGGCATAAGAGATAAATAAGCCTCGACCACGACGATAAATATTGGAGAAGTTTTCACAGGCGGCGCCAACGGTTGGGGTGTAAATGATTGGCATCATTTCAGAAATATGGTTTTGTACCAGTCGGTAGAAGAGCGTTTCGTTGGTATCTTGGATATTGCGCAGATAAATATGTTTATCCATATCGCTTTCAAAATTGCAGTACTGCTGATAAGCACGCATCACTTGCTCTTGGATGGTTTCTGTAGATTCAGGAAGTAAACCATCTAGGTTAAACGAAGCTCGTTCTTCGGCACTAAAGGCACTACCTTTATTGAGTAGTGGGGTACTTAATAATGCGGGACCAGCGTACGGGATATAAAGCGGACGTTTATCGTTATTCATTTTCTGCCTATGTGTAGGGTAGGTGGGAACAGATGGTTAAAAATGATAGCGGCTTATCTGCTAACTTGTAAATAGATAAGCTTATGACATTTGGCGTTTATTTTATGCTTATCTTTTTTCTCTTTGAAACGAGAGTCTGCTGACATTAAAAATGGGCTCTAACGGTCAACACGCCTTGGAGTGTTGGTGAGTGTCGATCATCGTAATGGTATCGTTTGGCTTATGCCGATGGATAGCAATAGTAATGCTCTCAATCAAGGTTATATTTTTCAGATAAACAGACCCTAACCAACCATCCGCTACGTCAAGTGGTTTAGGTATATGAGTTTTCTATCTTGATTATTCACATGATACTGTTTTAAATCAGATGTTGATAGTCTATTTCAGATAGGTTATGAATTTGCATATGTTCTGTTCAAATGCCGTCAATAAATTCTAGCTAATAGATTGTTTTTTAAAAGAGTATTGCTTTATTGTGGCCGTTGAATAATAGTAACTCAGTCGGGATAAATATTCGCTTGAGGGAATAATGAATAAATCACAACCTGTATGCGCCGTGTTTGATTACACTCACTTTTTGGGGGTTTCTTGTACTAAGAAATTGAATTTCTCAGACATCATTGCATCATTTGCGCCGGTTTTTGGTACCGTTTGGCAAGATACGGTGAAAGAAAGTCAAAATCATGAACAACGATTGTGGGAGCTGGCGTTAGCTTCTTTATCAACCCGTCGCAGTGATGAGGCCAATTTAATTGCTTTACTGCAACTGGCTCAGTCAGAGGGGATTGAAGAGCTGACCTTGGTTATGCCATACGCATTAGATGGGCAGCAGCTGGTCACAATAAAGCAAAATATAGATGTTGAGCTTCACAGTCGCGAGGGTGACCAGATTCTGGCGGTTATCCCTCAAGCTGCCGACCATTAATTGGCTTAAGTTGATGTTCGACTCAATGGATGAGTCGAACAGATCCTAAAGTCAGAGAATAGCGCTAGACGATCAAATCGTACTGTTCCCTGAGTACTGTGATGATCTCTTGCTTAGGATCGGTGCTCAAGATGATCGGAAGGCCAGTGATTTTTTCAGCAATGCCTAAATAAGTTCGAGAAATATCCATCAAGGCTGATTGTGGTAATGCATTGTCACGAGCGAGGGCCTCCCGTTCAGCCATACGCTGCTTATTTAACAAAATATCTGGATCCGGGAAGTAGTTAAGTAAGAATTGTCGGAAGTCTTCTTTCGAATTTTCCACGATCTTTCCTTGTTGATATTGCGCAGCATCCCAAATTCTTGAGGAATCAGGAGTACCCACTTCATCCATATAAATCAGTTTTGGTTTGCCTTTAGTATCGTTTACATAACCGAACTCAAACTTGGTATCGACAAAGATTTGTCTAATCTCTGCTAAGGCTTGACTAATAACCGTAAAGCCTTGTTTGAGTAGTTTTTCATAAACCTCAATATCAGCCGGCAGGTTAAAGTTAAACGCCGCGAAATTTTGCTTAATATCGTGGCGCGTGATATTGACATCATCGGCAGCGGGTACGCCGGGGATATCAGTCAGGATCCCTTTGGTTGACGGTGTCATTAATAGCTCTGGCAGTGGACTGTCTTGCTCTAGCCCATCTGGTAAAGCGATCCCACAAAATTCACGTTCTCCCTCAGCATAAGCGCGCCACATTGACCCCGTAATATATTGTCGACAAATGGCTTCAATTTTAATCGGTTTGGCTTTTTGAACGATCCAGACCAAAGGATGTGGAATATCGACGATATGACTATCGGCCAGACCTTGTTGTTTAAATAATTCGAACCAATGATTAGAAATTGCATTAAGTGCAGCGCCTTTGCCCGGCACACCTTGTAAGCCACCTTCAGCGTGCCAAATACAGTCAAAAGCTGAGATACGATCACTGATCACCATAATGGCTAATGGAGCATCGCTAGCGATAGGATAACCTTTTTGTTTGATCAATCGTTGACTGTCTTGTTCAGTTAACCAATAGACTGAGCGGACTTTACCGCTGTGTACAGGTAAATGAGTACGGATAGGGAGGTCGTCATTGACGGCCAGAACTTGATCAGCAAGGCTCATGAAAGGTTCCTATTTGGATTAAAGCGCGTAAATAATAAACACCTTGAGATTTGAGAGCCAATCTCAAGGCCTTGAACATTGCATGCATAATACCAGAACTATTTTCTGTCGCCAGATAAAAAGCAAACGTTTGCCTTTGTTGGCTATAGATACGCTGTTAATGTAACGTCGTCGCGCTTTCATTAAGAAAAAACACTTCACAATGATGTTGCTTTGCTATGTATCGCAGCCGAATCTGATCGGCGATATCAATAGTCGCAGAAGCAATAATCGCGCTAGCGTTACCGGATAGAATGGCTTGAATAACAATCTCGACTTCAGAGCGAAAATACGACGTTTTCATATGAATGACTTTATGGCACTGAATTCGATATTTACTTAACTGTTGATAGCGAGGACGTGGGCATTGTGCTGTATAAAGAATCCATTGCTGTTGCTGGGATAATTGCGCTAAACGAGACAAAATTGGGTGACTTAGCGCTGGTTTACCGTAATGATTGACTGAATAAGTGTCATAAGTGACGTCTGAGTAATGGAAAGTTTGGTTAAGCATAATACTGTCCTCATATACATGCTGTTCATATATACAGTATTTTAAGCTTATTTGATGATCAAGTAATAAATAGGGGTATTTTCTATGCCAAATGAATCCTTCCTTGAGTTTATTAAGCTAGATGATTGATAAATAAGTGGTTGCTTTTTGAACTTATGAGTTGAGTGAAAATGTGAAATTGTGATCTAAGTAGCAGTTGATTCGTTCGAAAGATCAACAGCCCTTAGCAGCGGCGACAGACTTAGACATCAATATTGGTGATTAATGAGACAAAGTTGATGATACAAAAAAGCGCCATTACGGCGCTTTTACTAAGAGGCTTTATACATTTCACGCTGACGAGATGCTAGCTCGTCTAAGTTAAACCTTCGAACATCACTTTTTGCCAATGGATAACAGGCCTGACAAGAGTAATTTGCTTTACCATCAATATATTCATGTTTTATTAGGCTATGGGACTGTTTACACCAGTCGCATACGCCGATGATCGACAACATTGTTTGACTCACATTGTGTTACTGGTTCTCTGACTAATAGCCTGACAGCAGTCTTTAAGCTTTTCATGCTAATCAAAAGTGATGAGAATGAAGGGTTTGCTCAGCTGACGCCTATAATAGTTAGAGGAACGTGTTGATATTGTGTAGATTATCGCACTTAGTGAGCTATTAAGTTAAGTATTAGTTATTTATTTTGCGATGGGAATCGTTTGCGTGGTCGCGGTGAGAGTTATTGATAAGTCTTTATTATCTTTCCTACCTGCAACGCCAAGTTGTTTGGCTATGTTGGTTTAATTTGTGCGCTTTTTAGTGACGATTTTCATCGCGCCATTTAAACGTTTCATTGCTTCTTCACTGCCTTTTAGATCCGGGTGATAAATTTTACTCAGTTGTTTGTAACGATGACGAATGGTCTGCTCATCGGGTAGTCGATTGGGGTGAAACCCTAACACAGCGCAGGCGAGAGCAAAGGTTTTATCTTGCTGAAGGGACTGTTGCTGCTGTTTAGTCTGTTCTAGCTGGTTGGCCAGGTGCTCTAGCTGACGTTTTTGCTTTTTGAGTAATATCGCCTGTTGATGTAGTTGTTGCTGCTGATTGGTTATCTGTTGTTCGGTTTCTAAATGGCGTTTGACTTTCAATGACCGAAACAGAGTTAAGATCCCCATAATGAGTAATAAGCCTACTAAAATGTACAAAAAATCACGCATTAAATCTGGGGGTTGAAGTGAAGAGTGGGGTGAGAGTGATTCAGTGTTGACGCTTGACGATTGTGTTGTTTGTCGCTCGTGAGTGTCTAGGGCACTTAGTTGATTAATGCGCCGCTGATCGAAGCGTTGTTGAAGTAATTCACTGTAGCGTTGTGCCGCCAGTGGCTGGCGATCAGCAATCGCATGATACCAAATTTCAGCCATCGTCAGGGACTGAGGAATATGCTCTCCTTGGGAGTATAAGCGGGCAATGGTTAATGCCGCGTCAGTGTCTCCTAAGGTTGCCGCTTTGGTATACCAAACCAGTGCTTGGGTTACATCCACAGCTGTGCCTAATCCGTGTAAATAGGTATCAGCCAGCGGCATCATTGCGGGCTTGTAGCCACGCTCTGAGGATTGCAGCAGCCAGAAATAAGCTTGGTCAGATTGCTGAGCTTGCTGATAATGGATGGCTAATTCAAACTGTGCTTGTGGATCACCGAGGCGAGCTTGCTGGCGAAGTTCATCGCTTTGCACTGCTAAAGACCATGAAAATATCAGGATGCACAGTAACCATAATCTTGGTGAAAAAAAATGCATACAAATAATGTCCTTATTGGTCTCTGATGATAACAACGGGTAGTAATCATCACGAATATACCCTTGCTACTTGAAGCTGCAGCGGTGTTGGCTAAGTCCATTCGCCCCAATTACATCGTTTGTCTATGTAATTGGGGCGGAACTTACGGATCACCTACCTGCAACGGCAAGTGGTTTGCAATCAGCCTAGCTTGAGGAGTTGTATGGAGCGCTTATTTTAGTGGTAAAATCTGAATATCTACTCGGCGATTACAAGCTCGACCTTCCACGGTACTATTAGTACAAATTGGGAAGCGAGAACCATTGCCACGTGCAATCGCTCTTCCTGGCGCAACACCTTGCGATAATAAGAAGCTACGCACCGATTCAGCGCGACGTTCAGAAAGCACTTGGTTGGTGTTATCACTTCCTGTGCTGTCGGTATGACCGTCAATGACTAAACTGGTGTCTGGGTATTGAACTAAGATTTGCGCAACACCACGTAAGGTACGGTGAATGTTGGCATCGAGTTGATAAGAGTTAGTTTGAAAACCAATGCCATTTTCCATACGTAGTAACAGCTGATTTTCACCTACTCGTTGTACTTGCACACCTGAGTTAAGTAACTCTTGGCGTAATGCTGCCTCTTGTTGATCGAAATAGTATCCAACACCGCCGCCCACCGCAGCGCCACCCGTTGCACCAATTAAGGCACGTTGACGACGCTGTCTTGCATCATCACCCGTGGCTAGACCAACGGCGGCTCCTGCCACTGCACCAATCAGTGCGCCGCGAGTTGCAGCATTGGTCTCTGCCTCTCCTGTGGTTGCATTTTGTCTTTGTGTTGCAGCACAACCTGACAAGGTGGCCATCAGCGCGATTGCTAAAGTGATTTTCTTCAAAGTAAGATCTCCATGTCTTATTTGCTGCTTACCGATTTATACTGCATGCTAGCCGGAATAAGCGATTTAAGTTAAGTTTGACGCTAATTAAAATGGTAAGGTTGACACCTTCACTTGCTTACTTGTTACTGAGCTTGAAGTGGTTTCAGCATAGTCAAGCGAAATTGTATACCCTTCCAACTTGAAGCTGAAGGGGGCTGGCTACGTTTGTTCACTCCAATTACATAGTCTGTCTATGATCATGGGGATGATGAGAGCCATCGGTGGCTCTTACCAAAGGCCAGCCTACTGCTGTTAAGATTTGTTCCAGACAAATTTGTCACTCACTTGCCGCCTACCTGCAACTCCAAGTGGTTTGAGCATAATCAATTTAAATCTATTTTTTTACTATCGACAAGATTATTTCAGGCGTTTTGGCGCTTGTGCACCATCAATCGGCCGATTAACAGAAACTTTACGACCTTTTTTTAATCCTACTTCGTAATCAGCCGTGATGTTCTTCATCGCATCTCGTAATTGTTGCTTAAAGGTTTCTCGATCAATATTCTCGAATTCTTTATCAATGTAGCTATTGATTTTATTCATTGAGTTTTCATCGGGGGTGATAATGGGCAGTTTTTCCAGTGCACCTTCAATCCAACCTGATAAGAAAGAATTAACCCTTCGGGTCACTTCGCTACTTGATGTGCCACTGCCTGCAAAGCTGTTACGAAATTGTCCGGTCTGTTCATTCATTTCACGGTAAACAATATCAAAGGCAAAAGCAGCAAAAATAGCGCGATCGGCTTCTCCGATAAATTCAACACGCTTCAAACCCTTATGGTTAATCAATACCGCTTCAACGCCAAACTTAGTATTGATACCACGAATAACGCGTAAAATGGCTGAACTGATTGAAGCGGGAAGTAAATGAGTCGATTGGGTTTTACCCATCTTAATAAATTCAATATCGTCTTTATCAAGACCATATTTGAGCATCAATCGATGAGCCATCTTGATAGCATTAGCGGCTTCATTAACGTTGGCTGAATTCCCCAACTCAAGACATTTAGCTATTTTTTTTAACGCTTTTTGTTTATCCATTGAATTATAAAATCGGTTCCGCTGCACTAAGAAAAGTTAGCCATTTTACCGTTTTTATTGATGTAGTGAAAGCAAATGCCATTATTCTGTCATGATGAGGGCTGTTAACTGTGGGTACCCAAGCGGTTTGGCGTTGTAGTGTGGAGGGCTAGATTGAGTTTATCCAAGCTGGTTGCCTGTTTAGACTGAAAGGGATCACTTGTTTTCCGTTTCGCGGTAAGGCTTTGATAACTGACGATGAAGAAGTTGCGGATTGGAGTCATCCGCAACGTGATTATGCTTGTTTCGTAGTGAGTTAGATACCTAGTTCATCTAATAGGTCTGAAGATAGGTCATTGTCGACTTGACTGTTTTTCGTTTTATTAGCCATTTTTTGTTGTGTGTCTGCGAGAATAGAATCAGGGCTTTCGTCTTCTTGAATTTCAAAATCTTCCAATTGGATAAACTCAGTACGATCCATCGCAAGTTCTAGATAGAAGATATTGTTGTTTTCGGTAGAGAAAGTTACGCGGCGTGCTTGTGGGCGATCTAAGTTGGTGTCTACTGATAAATTGACTTGTTTGTTCAGCGATAACATTTTTGGTTGGTTTTGGGTGATGTTGGTTTGTAACTCTTTGCGCACTTTATTAGTGAAATCACCCACCAGCTGGTTCATCAGCTCACCGAGTACGTCACCAACTTCGTCGGAGGTGTGTAATACCGCGAGTTCATCTTCTGGCATGCACATGTTGCGCATGTATTGGGTATATACTTCTAAAGCGGCTTTGGCGGTAAAGTTAATCACGACCAAACCAGAAAATCCGCCATCAAATAACACAAAGCAACCGAAATCGGGCTTGAGGGACGTTTTGGTGATTTTTTGCACCATGGCTGAGTAGGTGATCTGTGAGCCTGTAGCTGAAGAAAGAACCGTTGAAACCGATTGGCAAAGTTTCAAGAGAATATCTTCTGTGGTAACGACTTTATTTTTTTTCATATCTAGGTCCATGAATGTGTCAGGGCTAAGTGGTTAATCAGTGACCGCTTAGGAAAATGGGTGACGAAAATGTCCATGTGTTTACTTAACGATAGCTGGATTTAGCAGTCATTCAACTCTTTCGTTATCTAAAAAATGGCTTAACGCTATTGTTGTTAAGATTCTGATTTGATCACTGATTTAAATGTTGTAAAGTGATCAAATTCAAAAAATAAATCAAAATTTACCCATTACGTAGCGCTGATTGGATCAGCGTAGTTCGGGCAGGAAGCAAATGTTACCAAGACTTCACCTCCAATCTGATGTTGATCCGGTTGTTTTAACTTTTTTACATGAACTAAAAACAGCTGGATTTAGCGGCGATATCGAAACACAGTATGCCAGTCGCTTAGCTGTGTCTACTGATAACAGTGTTTATCAGCAGCTTCCACAAGCGGTTGTTCATCCTAAAACCAGTCACGATGTTTCTCTTATTGGCCAGTTAAGTATTAAACCAGAATTCGAACGTGTTACGTTTTCTCCGCGTGGAGGCGGCACTGGCACCAATGGGCAAGCCTTAACCAAAGGGATTGTGGTTGACTTATCTCGCCATATGAATCAAATCCTTGAAATTAATTCAGAGCAAGGTTGGGTTAGGGTTCAGGCTGGTGTGATTAAAGATCAACTGAATGATGCGGTGCGCCCTTATGGCTATTTTTTCTCACCGGATCTCTCGACCAGTAACCGAGCTACATTGGGTGGCATGATTAATACCGATGCTTCAGGCCAAGGTTCACTGAAATACGGTAAAACCTCCGATCACGTACTTTCACTACAAGCGGTATTTGCTGATGGTTCAATATTAGAAACTGACGGCTCACGGGGCAACCCGCAAGCCAATAGCTATGCTGAAAGAGCTATGCAAGTTACCGAAGCCGTCTGCCGTAACCGGCGAGAGCAGATAGTCGCCAAGTTTCCGCCTTTAAACCGTTTCTTGACCGGTTATGATTTAAAAAATGCCCTTGATGAACAAACGGGGGAATTTAATATCACTCGTGTGCTGTGCGGCGCTGAAGGTTCATTGGCTTTTATTACCGAAGCGAAACTTAACCTCACGCCAATTCCTAAAGCGCGCACGTTAGTCAATATCAAATATGACAGTTTTGACTCGGCATTACGTAATGCGCCGCTAATGATTGAAGCCAATGCACTATCGGTTGAGACGCTAGATTCAAACGTGCTCAATTTAGCTAAGCAAGATATTGTTTGGCACAGCGTCAGTGATTTATTGACCGATGTTCCTGGCAAGGAATTACTCGGCATCAATATGGTTGAATATGCAGACCAAAACCCAGAGCAGGTAAAACAATTAGTCACACAATTGACCCAGCGTTTAGACGTGATGATCAGCCAGCAACAAGCGGGGATTATTGGTTA
>SLFB01000180.1 GCA_007124475.1 Vibrio sp.
ATAATGGGGTGAACGCTGAAGATTAAAATGCCCTAAATAACCCATGCTACCAGCAAGCTTATCGTCAATTTCATAATCCCAACCATTAGGATCGCCAGATTTGGTAATGCTGTGCACGATTTTTTGTGCTTGTTCCGATAATGCGCTGTCACCTGTCATACCAAGAGTGAGATTAAAACGTTGGGCTTGTTGAGGATGTAAACTGATGTAATTGAACTCACTATGTAAGAAACCGGCATAAGGTCTTTCATTGGGCTGTGGAGTGAATGGTTCGATATCCGATGGCGTCCACATTTTATGCCCAATGGAAACTTCCCATTTATCGACGCTGGCCGCGCCGAATAAAGATAGGCTGAGCGGTTTCGCTAGCCAATAGGGGGATATGGCTTTTGAGGTATAAGAGAGAAAAAGACCGCTCGTGTATTCTCGATCCATACCATAAACCCCATCATTATCTATTGTAAGGGTTAAAGTGGGTTGAGTAGCCGACCAAGCGTTAGCGATAAAACACCAGAAAAAGACAAAAATACCAGTACGAGATGAGAAAACAGCCATAGGGAGTGTAACATCCAAATTATGAGATTTAATAATCATTAATTATCCGTTCCATTTGAAGTTGCTTCACTATTATTCCCTTTCCCAGTCAATGCCTGTTCGTTTGGGCTCACTCATTTATCACGGATCAGTCAGTTCAAATAGTTTGGTGTAATTAATATTCAATAACTTTGCTAGTTTAACGTGATTTTTTAATTAGGTAAGCTAATTTTTGAGGATCTTCAACTCGGTCAAGTCAAAAGCGGTTATGGCTACATTCCTTAATGCATAAAAAAACCTCGCTCTAAGAGCGAGGTTTTTGAGACCGTTAATTGATCGAATCGTTTACAGTGATTCAGTAAAGGTACGAGCAATCACGTCTTGTTGTTGTTCTGTGGTTAGCGAGTTAAAACGTACCGCGTAGCCAGAAACACGAATAGTCAATTGTGGGTACTTCTCAGGGTGTTTAACCGCATCAAGTAACGTTTCACGGTTAAGCACGTTAACGTTCAAATGCTGGCCGCCTTCAATGCCTGACTCGTGGTGGAAGTAACCGTCCATCAAACCCGCTAGGTTAGCACGTTGTGCATCTTGATCTTTACCTAGTGCATTCGGCACGATAGAGAAAGTGTAAGAAATACCATCTTTCGCGTCAGCAAATGGCAGTTTACCCACTGAAGTTAATGAGGCAACCGCACCTTTTTCGTCACGACCATGCATTGGGTTTGCACCTGGGGCAAATGGCGCGCCAGCACGACGACCGTCTGGTGTATTACCGGTTTTCTTACCATAAACCACGTTAGAGGTAATGGTTAAGATAGACTGAGTTGGGATCGCATTGCGGTAAGTGTTCAGTTTACGAATTTTGTTCATAAACACAGAAACCAGTTCACAAGCAATGTCATCAACGCGTGAGTCATTGTTACCAAATTTAGGGTAATCACCTTCGATTTCGAAGTCGATAGCAATACCATCTTCATCACGAACTGGTTTCACTTTCGCATACTTAACCGCAGATAAGGAGTCAGCTGCCACCGAAAGACCAGCAATACCACAAGCCATAGTACGACGAACATCACGGTCATGTAGTGCCATCAATGCGGCTTCATAGCTGTACTTATCGTGCATGTAGTGGATAGCATTCAATGAAGTGACATATTGTTTAGCTAGCCAGTCCATGAAGTGGTCCATCTTGTCCCATAACTCATCATAGTCAAGATACTCACCAGTGATCTTGTCCATTTTAGGGCCAACTTGGATTTTCAGTTTCTCATCGACACCACCGTTGATGGTGTAAAGCATGGTTTTCGCTAAGTTAGCACGAGCACCAAAGAACTGCATTTGTTTACCAACGATCATTGGAGATACGCAACAAGCAATCGCGTAGTCATCAGATTCCATATCTGGACGCATCAAATCATCGTTCTCGTACTGAATCGATGAAGTATCGATGGAGACTTTAGCGCAGAAACGTTTGAAGCCATCAGGTAATTTCTCAGACCAAAGTACAGTGATGTTTGGCTCTGGAGATGGTCCCATTGTGTATAGGCTGTTTAAGAAACGGAAGTTAGTACGAGTAACTAGAGTACGTCCGTCAAGCCCCATACCACCCATAGACTCTGTTGCCCAGATTGGGTCACCAGAGAACAAATCATCATACTCAGGAGTACGCAGGAAACGCACCATACGTAGTTTCATGACAAAATGGTCAATCATCTCTTGAGCTTGTTCTTCGGTAATTTTGCCCGCTTTCATATCACGTTCAAGATAAACATCAAGGAACGTTGAAGTGCGACCCAGTGACATTGCAGCGCCGTTTTGAGATTTAACCGCAGCTAAGTAACCAAAGTAAGTCCATTGAATAGCTTCTTGTGCGGTTTCAGCTGGACGAGAAATATCACAGCCATATTTAGCTGCCATCACTTTCATTTGACCTAGCGCACGGTGTTGCTCGGCAATTTCTTCACGCAATTGCATGGTCATTTGTAGATCTTCGCCATTTTCGAACTTCTCTTGCAGCGAAGTGAATTGAGCGAGTTTATCTTTCATTAAGAAATCAATACCGTATAGCGCAACACGGCGATAATCACCGATGATACGGCCACGGCCATAAGCATCAGGAAGACCAGTCAATACGCCAGATTTACGACAAGCAAGGATTTCTGGTGTGTAGATGTCGAATACGCCAGCATTGTGCGTTTTACGGTATTCGGTGTAGATTTTTTTAACTTCAGGATCAAGTTCACGATTGTAGGCTTTGCAAGAACCTTCAACCATACGGATGCCACCGTTAGGGATTAATGCACGCTTAAGAGGTTTTTCAGTTTGAAGACCTACGATGGTTTCTAGATCTTTGTTGATATAACCTGCATCGTGAGCAGTGATGGTAGAGATAACAGAGGTATCAAAATCAACAGGTGCGTG
>SLFB01000274.1 GCA_007124475.1 Vibrio sp.
AGGTCACAGAATACCAGCTTCAGCGCTATGATGAAATGTTTGTGATAAATTCATGTTATAAAGCTACAAAGCTGTGACTCAGATCGAGACTTCACGCTTTTAGCTTCAAGACTCTGTCAAACTTAGGTTCAATTGTAGCCATGCGCTATACTCTAGGCGCATGAATTTTTATACTGTAGTAGGTCAATGAAAGGCAGATAAAAATGAATCGTCGTCGTAGAAAAAAGCAACAAACTCATTTGTGGGATGAGGTTAAAAAATATTATTCAGCGATTGATTGGCATGGTTTGGGTCAACGAATGATTCACTCCTCATTGTCGCGCAGAGCACTTGCACTTTGGTCGCGCTTACCCGTGTATCATCAACGAACATTAATGGTACTAGTCCCTCTCTTGCTGGTCTTACTATTATTACCATCATCTGATAAACCTATTCATGAACCGCAGGTCGCCGCTTCTAGTGATCGAGTGACGGTACCCATTAACACTCAAGGTTTGAGTCAACAACAGCGGGTTGAAGCGTCCCAGCCATCAGTAATATCTCCTATAAGCGAACCAGAGAAAACATGGCAAGAATATATTATTAAGCAAGGGGATACTTTAACACATGTGTTTCGGAGTAATAACTTACCCTTAAGTGACTTAAATGCCTTGGTAAGAATTGAAGGCAACGATCGGCCATTGAGTCAAATTCAGCAAGGACAATTAATTCGTTTCAAATTAAACGTTGATGGCCAATTAGATATTTTGCAATTAGAGCGCAATAATCAATCGGTGATGTTCTTTAGACTCGCCGATGGTACTTTTGGGCGCAGTCAGTAATTATTTTGCTTATGTGACTTTTGCTAAACGCATATCGAGATGGGGAATGCCATCTTCTAAATAGACGTCAGAAGTTGGTTGAAAGCCATATCCCTGATAAAAATCGGCTAAATAATGTTGCGCGCCGATTTCTATATCCTTATCTGGCCATTGATGTTGGCATTCGGCCAATGCCTGTTCTAGCAATTTGCGTCCGAGGCCGTTGCCCCTAGCTTGCTGTTGGGTAGCGACCCGGCCAATGCTGACCGAAGGATAACTGATTCCAGGAGCGAGCAGCCTCGCATAAGCGACCAAGGACTGTTCTTGATAGCCTAATAAATGCCATACGCCAGGTTGGGCGTCTTTATTATCGATCTCTGGGTAAGCGCAGGCTTGTTCGACGACGAATACATCCACTCGTAGTTTGAGTAATTCATACAGTTGGTGAGTGGTTAAACCTGTAAAGGGAAGGCATTGCCAAGTGATCATCGTAAGTTTCCTTTAAAAATGAAAAGATGACTGTAGCAAGCTTAAGAATAGGATTCATTAACAAAGGTTAAAGTTGACGAAGAATTTTACCGCTATACCTTTCCTATGTGAAACTGCAGCACTAAGTTGTTTTGGTCGAGATAATTAAAGATTCACTAGCCATACGAAGTTAAATAACGATAATGGACGTTTAATTTTTGTCTACCTAAAGGACGCCCCTTGAGTAATTGTGCATTTTCGACCGTACCATTAAAGCCTGAACTGCTTTCTAATTTAGAGACACTGGGATATACCCAGATGACTCCGATTCAGGCATTAAGCCTACCTACCATTTTAGCAGGCAAGGATGTTATCGGCCAAGGAAAGACGGGCTCAGGGAAAACGGCCGCTTTTGGATTAGGCGTTTTATCCAATCTTGATGTCAAACGCTTTCGCGTGCAAGCGCTAGTGCTTTGTCCTACTCGTGAGTTGGCTGATCAAGTAGCAACTGAAATTCGCACCTTGGGCCGGACTATCCACAATATTAAAATTCTCACCTTATGTGGTGGTATGCCGATGGGGCCGCAAATCGGTTCATTAGAGCATGGCGCGCATATTTTGGTTGGTACTCCAGGACGTATTTTAGATCACCTTGATAAAGGACGAATTGATCTTTCCGAGCTAAATACGTTAGTGCTCGATGAAGCAGACCGAATGTTAGAGATGGGCTTTCAAGATGCATTAGATGCGATTATCACTCAAGCGCCTATTGATCGACAAACCTTACTGTTCAGTGCCACTTTTCCTGCTCAAATTAAGCAGGTGGCTGAACGGATTATGCGTAATCCAGAAATGGTTAAGGTTGAATCTACCCATGCTTCAACCACAATCAAACAGTACTTTTATAAGTTAGAAGGTGCGGAGGCAAGAGATGCAGCGTTAGCTCAGTTGCTATTGCATCATCAACCAGAATCAGCGGTGGTATTTTGTAATACCAAAAGGGAAGTGACCCATGTTGCCGAGCAGTTAAAGCATAAAGGGTTCAGTGTGATTGAGCTGCACGGTGATTTAGAGCAGCGCGATCGTGACCAAGCCTTGGTTCAGTTTGCTAATAAAAGTATCTCGATTTTGGTCGCTACTGATGTTGCGGCTCGTGGGCTGGATGTGGATAACTTAGATGCGGTGTTTAACTTTGAGTTGTCCCGTGATCCAGAAGTACACGTTCATCGGATTGGTCGTACTGGTCGAGCTGGCAGTCAAGGACTCGCTTTCAGTTTCTTTAGTGACAATGAGATGCATCGCGTAGCGATGATAGACGAATATATGGACATGCCCATCGAGCCTGTTCAATTGCCAACAATGAGTGGGCAGAACACAACCCCTTATCAAGCCAATATGGTAACGATCCAGATCGATGGTGGTAAAAAACAAAAAGTTCGTCCAGGTGATATTTTAGGCGCTTTAACCAGTGATGATGGGATTGATGGTCAGTTCGTTGGTAAGATTAATGTTCTGCCAATGCGTGCTTATGTTGCCGTACATAAATCGGTGGCGAAGCGAGCGCTGAAGAAAATGGAAACTGGGAAAATGAAAGGTCGTCAATTTCGTGCCCGCTTACTGAAATAAAACCAGCCCAGAGTCATGTTGTGATAAAGCCAGCGTTTGTTCGCTGGCTTTTGCATTTATAAGGTATGAAGAATTAGTTTATTGTCTTTTGTTATAAAGAATGAAATTTTAGAATTTAGAGTAATAAGATGCTCAGCCCATAATGAGCTCATTGATTTGAGTTAAGGATGACCACCATGGGCGGTTCACAGCACGTTATCAGTAACACAGTTCAGCCAGCAACTTTGGTGGCTTTAGAAGGGGGAGCCAGTAGTAACCCTTATCATCGTTTGTCTCGTAGCCAATTGCGTAATGGAGAGGTGGCTTTAATTGGTGCTGGTCCCGGCGATCCTGAACTACTGACGGTGAAAGCGCTTAATTTTCTGCAGCAAGCGGATGTTGTGCTGTATGACTATTTGGTTTCAGAAGAGATCATGGCACTCATTCCCAGTCAAGCCATCTTAGTTTGTGTCGGTAAACGAGCAGGCCATCACAGTGTTCCACAAGAGAAAACCAATCAGTTGTTGGTGGATTTTGCTCAATCAGGCCATCGCGTAGTGCGCATTAAAGGCGGTGACCCTTTTATGTTTGGACGTGGTGGTGAAGAGTTAGAAGTGCTGGCAGATGCGGGAGTTCCCTTTCAAGTCATCCCTGGTATCACTGCCGCAGCAGGAGCCACAGCCTATGCTGGTATTCCTTTAACTCATCGTGATTACGCACAGTCGGCGTTATTTATCACCGGACATTTAAAAAATGATGCAATGGACGAAATGGAGTGGTCAACGTTAGCTCGTGGACATCAGACACTGGTTATCTATATGGGATTGATGAACGCCGCAACGATTACCGATCAATTGCTTGTTCATGGTCGAAAAAGAACGACACCCATTGCGATTATTGAGCGTGGAACTCAGCGGGCGCAAAAAGTATTTCGCGGTAAGTTACAAGATTTACCTCAACTAGCGAGCCAAGCGCAATCTCCTGCATTGATTGTTATCGGTGAGGTGGTGGCGTTAGCCGATAAATTGGCTTGGTTTGGCGAGCAAGCTGAGCGTGCGACGCAATATCATTACGCCTAATTGATTATTTGTGCTTGCCATGGTCTCGAGAAGACGATGATGAGTGAGTGAAAAGGAAACTAACACTATGGATCAACAACGTTTAACCCATTTACAGCAGCTTGAAGCGGAAAGCATTCATATCATTCGTGAGGTTGCAGCAGAATTTGCTAATCCAGTGATGATGTACTCTATTGGTAAAGACTCTTCGGTCATGTTACATCTCGCGCGCAAGGCGTTTTATCCAGGAAAAATTCCTTTCCCTTTACTGCATGTGGATACGGATTGGAAGTTTCGCGAGATGATTGAATTTCGTGATGCGGCGGCTAAAAAATATGGCTTTGAGCTTTTGGTGCATAAGAACCCAGAAGGATTAGCAATGGGCATTAATCCTTTTGTCCATGGTTCATCAAAGCACACTGATATTATGAAAACTCAAGGCCTGAAACAAGCGTTGAACCATTATGGTTTTGATGCCGCTTTTGGGGGAGCTCGTCGTGATGAAGAAAAGTCTCGTGCTAAAGAGCGTGTCTATTCTTTCCGCGATAAAAACCATACTTGGGATCCTAAAAATCAACGGCCAGAGCTTTGGAAAACTTATAACGGGCAAATTAATAAAGGAGAAAGCATTCGCGTTTTTCCGCTTTCTAATTGGACCGAATTAGATATTTGGCAATACATCTATCTAGAAAATATTGAGATTGTTCCGCTCTACCTTGCTGATACTCGTCCAGTGGTTGAACGTGATGGAATGTTAATTATGGTGGATGACGACCGCATGCCAATACAACCGGGTGAAGAGATCCAATATAAACGTGTACGTTTTCGTACTCTTGGCTGCTACCCGCTCACTGGTGCGGTAGAGTCACAGGCCGATACCCTCACTGGAATTATTGAGGAGATGTTGATAGCAACATCTAGTGAGCGTCAAGGTCGAGCGATTGATCATGACCAGTCTGGATCGATGGAACTGAAAAAACGCCAAGGTTACTTCTAAGGATTTGAGGAAAGAAAATGAATAGTGCAGTGCATGCTCAACTGGCTGAGTTGGGAATTGAAGGGTACCTCAATCAACATCAGCATAAGTCATTACTACGATTTTTAACGTGTGGTTCGGTAGATGATGGTAAAAGCACCTTAATTGGCCGTTTATTACATGATTCAAAGCAAATCTATGAAGATCAACTGGCCGCGGTTCATTCTGATAGTCAGCGTGTAGGCACGACCGGTGAGCGGCCAGACCTCGCGCTTTTGGTTGATGGTTTGCAAGCTGAGCGAGAGCAAGGGATCACTATCGATGTTGCTTATCGCTATTTCTCGACTCAAAAACGTAAATTTATCATCGCAGATACTCCAGGGCACGAGCAATACACGCGCAATATGGCAACGGGTGCGTCAACCTGCGACTTAGCTATTATTCTGATTGATGCCCGTAAGGGCGTGTTAGATCAAACTCGTCGCCACTCGTTTATTGCCCATTTACTCGGTATCAAACACTTTGTGGTTGCCATTAATAAGATGGATCTGGTGGATTATTCTCAAGAGCGATTTGACGAAATTTGCCAACAATATGCCAACTTTTCTCAACATCTCGCGCAAGATATCACGATTCAATTGATCCCTATTTCCGCTTTAGAAGGGGATAATGTTGTTGATAACAGTCGCTTTATGCCTTGGTATCAGGGGCAGACATTATTGGATCTTTTGGAAACGGTTCAAGTTGATCAATCGCGGGTGCAAAATGATTTTCGTTTTCCGGTGCAATATGTCAATCGGCCAGATTTAGATTTTCGTGGTTTTTCCGGCACGATTGCCGCGGGCAAGATTAACGTTGGCGACAAGATAAAAGTTCTACCGTCTGGAAAACACGCCACCATTACTCGTATCGTTACCTTTGATGGTGATTTGTCTGATGCCAGTGCAGGCCAAGCTGTTACTTTAACATTAAGCGATGAAATTGATATTAGTCGCGGGGATCTTATCGTGTTAGCGGATTCTCAGGTCAGCCTCACTTCACAAGTGGCAGCCGATGTGGTGTGGATGACTGAGCAACCATTACAAGCAGGACGTGAGTACGATATTAAAATCGCAGGTAAGAAAACCGTCGGTCGAGTGATTAATATTGAACATCAGTATGATATTAATCAATTAACGACTTTTCAGACTGAGCAAGTGCCACTTAATGGTATTGCCCGTTGCGAATGGAGCTTTACTGACCAATTAGCTGTAGATCTTTACCAAGACTGTGCGGATTGTGGCGGCTTTATCATTATTGATCGTTTGACCAATGTAACGGTTGGAGCGGGGCTAATTCGTGCATCTTTATCTGATGAAGGTTCAGTCGTTACCAGTCAATTTTCAGCGTTTGAATTAGAGTTGAATGCCTTGGTGAGAAAGCACTTCCCTCATTGGAATGCGAAAGATCTTAGTGTATTAAAGGGACGATGATGGACAGCGTAAATAATGTAACTGAGCCGACTATTGTTTGGCATCAACACAGTGTGGATAAAGCGCAACGAGCCAAGTTAAAGCAGCAGCGCCCAGCGGTACTGTGGTTTACCGGTTTGTCTGGTGCTGGGAAATCGACCATTGCTGGTGCTCTTGAGCAACGCTTACTGCAACAGGGATATCATACCTATTTATTAGATGGTGATAATGTTCGTCACGGTTTGTGTGCCGATCTGGGGTTTTCAGAGCAAGATCGCCGCGAAAATATCCGCCGGATTGGTGAGCTGGCGAAGTTAATGGCTGATGCTGGCTTAATTGTTTTGACCGCGTTTATTTCTCCGCATCGAGCCGAGCGGCAAAGGGTGCGAGAATTAATCGCCGAAGGTGAGTTTTTAGAAGTGTTTGTTAATACGGACTTATCTATCTGTGAGCAGCGAGACCCGAAAGGTTTGTATAAAAAAGCTCGTTCTGGTGAGATTGCGCATTTTACGGGTATTGATTCTGTTTATGAAGCACCATTCTCGGCTGAAATAGAGCTCGCCGCTGGTGAAGAGACAATTGAAAGGTTGGTCGATAACTGTATCGCTAGCTTACAGCAACGCGGAATTATAAGTTAAGCGATGTAATCAACGTCAGTTGCTGATGGTCTATTCCCTTCCTACTGGAAGCGGCAGGAGTGTTAGCGATGTTCGTTCACCTCAAGCCGTCTATCTATGCTCATGGGGAGTATGAGAGCCATTCATGATCATGAATGGCTTTTTGCTTTTTAGTCAGTTTTTTACACCGTGTGGTGCATAGTGCTATTGGTATCAGTATGAACGATGAATCGTTGGCTAAGCAGTCCAATCAGTTGATCATAGTAATTGCTGTTGGGTTTATGACCTAGTAAGCGACATAGTTCGTTGCCTGTCGGAGTGAAGCGATAATAAAGTAGATGGACACCTTTAGTGGTCACGTTGAGGGTTAACTGCTGGCCTTGATAAAGCAAAGTCAGTGGAGGATCGAATTCAATCGCCCCTGATTCGAGTTCTGTTGCATGTAGCAGGCCCAGTTCAATTAAGATCAGTAAGCTTGAGTAAGGGAGTTGGTGATTGCCAATATTTAATGTCGTGGTGGTATTGCGTTTAGCTAAGCTAAAAATGCTGTTTTGAACTTTCACGCCAAATAAGAGCTTTAGACTTTGATCACTACCAAAGCTGCAGCTAAGCCCGGCGGCGCGTTGTAAAATTTGCGCCTCTTTGGGAGTCATGGTTTGTAAAATTTGCAGCGCTTTCATGGAAGTAAAGCCAGGACTGGTTACTTCGCGCTTGAGTACTTGCGCCCATAATCGTTGCATGGATGAGTTATGAATATCCTGTGCCATATCGAAAAAGCGATATAACCAATCTTGATCTGGGTCACCGGAGGTTTCGTTATGGCAAGCGAGATGAGCGAGGCGGATAATTTGCTCCAGATTTTTCTGTCGCGCTTCTTTTCGATCTCTTTCGCGTTTTAGCGCTCTATCTAAGAGCGTTGTTTCTGGTTTTTCATCAAGCAGTAAAGCATCTAAGCCGTGATGTTGGGCGATGGCACGAATACGGCTCGCACTATCTTTGAGATAAGTCGACTTTTTCTCTGCTTTTGATTGGGTTGTGGTTGGATGGTCAATCACAACCGAGGATTTGGGCTCAGCCATGGGTTACTAAATCTTACCATTTGATCATACGTTAAAATGTACCGTGGATTTGAATCAGGCTCCAGTGAAACTCTTGGTAACAGCGCACACTTTTGAACTATGATAAATGATAATAATTTGTTAAAGTTGTTATCAAGTGTCGAGGTTGGCAAGAAGCAATGAAAAATGAAAGAGGAAGCCGTTGGTTGAAGCATGTTTCCACCACTTTACTACTGCTTATTTACTTAGGCGTACTGATTTATTTGGCCAAGTTTATGATATAAAGCAAAGTGGTGGTCCCAATTAACGGTTATTGATCACCAATCGTCATATTCTTCGATTGCAGTGCCATCGATCAAGTAGGCTGTTTCGGCTAATTCAGCATTCACCACTTCCGTTCTTAGTGTTCCGACGACATACACCACATCCCACAGTTGTTGAATAGGCGCTCCTTGAGGGAACTTCACATAAACAATCTGGTTCGGTGGTGGTGGTGGTACATGAATGCAGGCCCCAAAATAAGGCACTAGTAAAAATTCAGTCACTGAATTTTCATCCCCTTCAAGAGGGATCACAAAGCCAGGAATCTTTACTGTGCTACCATTCAATTCGTTACGCACTCCACCCACTTTAATCTGTTGAGCTGGCAAGTCGATATTGTGATCGATCATAGGCATACCCATGGCGTTAAATTGGTTGCGTTCATTTTCTGGGATTAAGTCTATCCAATCCAGTTGCAAGGGGGCTTCATTAGCCAGTGCTATTGGCGGAATGACTGTGATGACCGCGAGCAGTAATCCCAGTAACCATTTATTCATTGTTCTCTCCTAAAGTCGTATGGTCATACCATCACTGAGTGATTGGCGGTAAGCACGTAGAGCCGGTATAAAGCCTATCACGGTGCCAGCCAATTGCACATAGCCAAGCAGCTTCCATTCATACTGAGTAAGAGCTTGAAGTTGTAATTGAATACCATATTGACTGGCGACAATCGGTGAGGCGACGGTGAGCAGTAAATACAAACCGATCAAGCCGCTAATTATCCCTAACAAGGTTAATAAGGTAGCTTCACTAATTAACAACGCGAATACGTGCTTTGGTTGCGCTCCCATGGCACGTAAAATGGACATTTCCCGCCGCCGTTCTTGTAAACTGGTTAGTAAGCTGCTGAGCATACCTAATAGCCCGGTAATAACGACAAACACAGACACCGTCATTAGCGCCTGCTCAGCAACCGACATCATCCCCCATAGCTCATGGAGTGCGACTCCTGGAATAATGGCGCTGAGTGGTTCTGCTCGATATTGATTTATCTGTCTTTGTAACGCAAAGGTTTGAATTCTTGAGTGCAGACCAAGCAACATGGCGGTAATTTGTTGTGGTTCAAAGGTGCGCTGTTTTAATTCTTCTTTGCTGGGAGTATTGCCTAAATTGGCTCCAGATTCCCAGCCGACATGAATGGCTTCAATGGCTTCTAATGAGACATGAACCGTCTTATCTACTGGAGTTCCAGTGGGAGCAAGAATGCCGACCACAGTAAAAGGTAGATTGTCATGGCGGCTAAAGCCAACATCACTAATACCATGGGCAATAATAATTTCGGTGCCAAGTTGATAACCCAGCTGTCTAGCCACGTCTGCACCTAGTACGGCTTCAAATAAGCCAGAAAATTCTCTGCCTTGAGAGAACGTAAGTGGTTGCTTACTTCCATACCGAAAGTGCTCAAAGTAGTTATGATTAGTGCCCATGACTCGAAAGCCACGGTGAGAATCTCCCAGTGAAATCGGAATTGCCCATTTTACCGCGCGGTGCTGACTAAACTCTTGGTAGCTTTTCCAGTCAATATTATTGGTTGCATTGCCGATACGAAATACAGAATACAGCAGAAGGTTCACTTGACCAGAACGGCCACCAACGATCAGGTCTGTACCAGAAATCGTGTTGGCAAAGCTACTTTTAGCTTGGGTTCTAATTCGTTCTACTCCCATTAATAAGATCACTGAAATTGCCACGGTAGCAACGGTCAGTAAGGCCGTGCTCTTACGGTTAAGGAGACTTTTCCATGCGAGTTTAGTGATCACTTTCATGCTGTACCTCGAATTTTATTTAAAGATGGTAAGTACACACTTCTTTCAAAAAGTTTCTCTGAAGTGGGATCATGACTAACAAAGACTAAGGTTGTGCCCACGCGATTCGCTTCGTTTAATAACAATTCTATAAAGGCACTGCGGTTATCGTAGTCGAGGGCAGAGGTTGGCTCGTCGGCAATTAATAACGCTGGCTCGCCAATTAAAGCTCGGGCAGCCGCCACTCGTTGCTGTTGACCAATACTCAGCTCTGTCACAGGTTTATTCAGCAGTGATTCACTCAACTTAAGTTGGGTCAGTAATTGTGTTGCTCGCTGAGACAGCTCCCCCGATACGTTAGCGCGTCGTTGGGCAGAAAATTGACAAGGTAAGATGACGTTATCAATAACCGATAAATAGGGCAGCAAATTAAACTGCTGGAAAATATAACCGATATTATCAGCGCGAAATTTATCTCGTTGGCGAGGTTTTAATTGCGCTAAATCCTGACCAAGAAGTTGGACGTGGCCTTGAGTGGCAGTATTAATACCCGTCAGTAAACTGAGTAAAGTCGACTTCCCACATCCGCTGGGGCCTTTAATAAATAGGTGCTCTTGGCTCATTACCGTAAGCGCTTCGATATCAAGGGTCGGTTGTGGATTATTTGGCCACTGAAACTGTACATCGGTAAGGTTAATAATGGGTAAAGTGTTAGCAGTTGGCAGCGGTTGGCTGTTCATCACTTATCCTTATTTGATGAGAAAATCGGGCAAGCTAAGCTTACCCGATGATTGAGAATATAAAGGCGTTGATCTTAAAGGGAGATGCGGGTTTGTTGCTTGGTTAACTCCACGGCAGTTTGGCTACGCTCAGTTAAGATATTGGCTTGCATTTTTTCGGTGCTTGGGAACAGCGCAAACCATTGAGTGGTAATTTGGCTCAGTGCCGAGATATTTTCACATTGATAATGGTATTGGACCGTAAACTCGCCATGATGGTGGTCATGGTCATGGTCATGGTCATGATCATGCGAATGGTTATGATGGGCGTGATCATGGGAGTGGCTATGATCGTGATGAT
>SLFB01000206.1 GCA_007124475.1 Vibrio sp.
CTATGGTGGCCGCAGTACAGCAGTTCCTTATGGTGGAAAATGTTAGCGGCTAGTGTTGTCACCTTTAGTATGGCTGGGTTGTTGTGCTTTTTTGAAGGGCGAATCAAAACACACTTGGAAGCCTTCATTGGCCTGTTTTATGTGTTAGCCGCTTGTGCAGCAATGTTATTGGTTGCTCAGCAGCCGCATGGTAAAGAAAGCATAGAGAGTCTACTAAACGGTCGCTTATTATGGGCTCAATGGCAAGACATTATTCCCGTATTGATTATTGCTCTCGCGATGTTAATCGTCGTGCGTTATCGTTCCGCTTGGCTACAAGGTAAAGCGTTTTATTTTCTATTCGCTTTTGCCATCCCACCGCTCGTGATTAACTTAGGCGTATATCTAGAGTTTGCGTCACTTATCATACCGGCTTTAGCGGTATGCTATGTACCTTGGCAACGTAAAACCGCTGTCGGTTTAGCGATAGGCTATATCGCGATGATAGCTGGCTTTGCGGCTTCTCTTTATTGGGATTGGCCGATTGGTCCTGCGGTGGTATTTGCGATGATGTGGTGCGCGGTAGTGATGGTGTTTGGCGCTCAAGCAAGAGCCTTGCGTCAACAAGATTCAGCCTTTAACACATAACTCAAAAACCATAATTCAAAAACAAGGCGCAGTAATGCGCCTTATTTTTTTAGATATATTACTAATTACAACACAGCCATCAGCGCTTCATAGTAGGCTTCTGGATAGGTGGCAGATGAAATAGCAGCGCGAACATTAGCAACGACAGTCGCTTTTTCTTCAGAGGATACCTCTAGAATATCTAGCATCGCATTAAGATGTTCACCTTCACCGATAGAAGTTTGCTCCATAACCGTTTCAAAGTTATCTTGAATGAAGATAGCCGCTCTTGCGCCCTTACCATAACAGGTACTTTCAGAAGAGATTTTTGAAGAAACGGCGGTTGTACCTAAGTCCCAAATAACGTTAGAAATCGCTGCAGGAACTGGGTGGTTTTCAAAAATTGCCGCACCAATACCACATTGAGTCCATGGGTTTGCCATTGCGTTAGTCGATAGCCCAGCAGCCGCGATAGCGATAAGTGCATATTTTTTCATGTAAAGAAACTCCATTAATAATAGAAAGATATAGCGATTGAATACTCGACTTGTCGGTCATAGCGAATCAAAGAACGCATATCAAATCGTTTGTGGTTAAAAAAACGTTGTTCAAGTTGTGCCGTTGTCCTTTGCTTGCTCCAATCATTGGTAAAACTCTGATGTTGAAGACTAAAAGCAACGGCATAAAAAGGCGATACGTGCATCACCCCTCCCACTTCTGGCCCAACGGCTATATAGCCACCCAGTGAGTTTTTGCTGGTTAACAAGCCTGATAGGGCAGCATAAACAGCAGTGTCTTGGTTAAAGGCGAAGCTTTTACCCAAAAAACCTTCACTATAAACAGCCCCTTCTAAACCACTATCTAAGCGTAACCTTTGATAGCCAGCAGCGACTTTCCATGCGTAACCTGTGTCGGCGGGTAATCCTGTTTTAGCTGCGTTGAGATTAATAATTCGTAATAAAGTGAGCTCTTCTAAACGGGTTTTTTCATTTTTAAAATAATGCGTGGCTCTGAGATCGAAAGTACTCAACTCAGAAAAAGGAATTCGCGCACTATTAACACTCAATAAATCATAGTAGTTGGCCCGAAAACGGCCAGTTATTGATGCTCCAAACTGACGATCATAACGCTGACTTATTTGTAATAAGCTTGTGTCTTGGGCGTAATGTGGTGGTGTTTTTGTTATCTCAATAAAGTCACTTCTCCCGACGGGTAGCTGTAATCGGGTATCTAAAGCAACGGTGCGCATAGCTCTTTGCTCATGCGTTAATTGATCATTTCTGCTCTCTAAATAAGCATAATAGTCATATAAAGTATCAATAATTCGCTTAGCATTATGTTGTGGCAGATTAAGTAGCCTTGCTTGGGCGTCTTCGGCGGACAGTTGAAGAAGGGTGGTCAGCTCGGCTTGTTCATCAAATGATAACTGAGCATACTTACTATAGAGCGATTCTTGTCGAGAGCGGTGGAAATACACTTCATGAATTAAAGATCCATTATCTTGGCGATCGAGCATCATGATCAGATCGTAAGGCATCACCCATATTTTACCTGAGGCAATTAAGTCGACATGGAGTACCGCTTCCAATAAACGAGCCAGTTGATAGGCGCAGTTTTGTTTAAAAAAATAATAGGTCATGGGGACGTGCTCAAGTTCCCATAAATGAGCCAGGATCAGCTCAACATCTTGCTGAGAGATATTAAGCTGATACTCCCATAAATCTCGAAGTTCTGTTTGGTTATAGGTTAGCGTTTGGTGGTGATATTCTTGATTGGCAAAGTAGCCGTCATACCCACCAAAAATGCCTTTGGCTATATAAACGAAAGGATTTTCATTGGGTGGAAAGCGAGCCCCATAGTTAAACGTGTTATCCAGTAGAGTATGTTGTTGGGGATTGTTGAATTTTAGAAATACATGACCATACATGCTGGCCGGATTACCTAAATAACCTGAAGCATACATTAAAGAGATACTTTGAGCGTTTACAACGGTTGCAAAGTCATCAAACTCTGGGCATCGCTGTGGTGTGATATCTGAGAAATAGCGTTGTAAATAACGAGCGCGAGCAGGAAAGCGGCATTGTTGCTGTGGATCATCGGTAAAGGCTTGCAACGTCGCCATTAACTCAGCTTCTCGATTATACATTCCTTGTGGTGAGTAGAAATAATCAGGGTCATGAATGGCTGAGCGTTCGGATGAAAAAAAACGAGACTCAAAATGCAATAACGCTGACCACATCATCCCGTTGGCTAATGAAATGGATAAGGGAAGTATTATGGCGTTCGGCGGCAAAAGTTGATAATGAGCTTAATAGACAAGTAATAACAATA
>SLFB01000060.1 GCA_007124475.1 Vibrio sp.
CAGCACTCTAAAATGAGTGGAGCGGGCAGCGGGAATCGAACCCGCATCATCAGCTTGGAAGGCTGAGGTAATAGCCATTATACGATGCCCGCAACACGTAACTCTGTGAGCTATTTCCTTTGAAATATGGTGGAGGGGGACGGATTCGAACCATCGAAGGCAGTGCCGGCAGATTTACAGTCTGCTCCCTTTGGCCACTCGGGAACCCCTCCAAAATTTAAATTTTCTTTCAGTAAAGAAAATGGTGCCGACTACCGGAATCGAACTGGTGACCTACTGATTACAAGTCAGTTGCTCTACCTACTGAGCTAAGTCGGCACAAGTGGGGCGCATTCTATTGAATGTTGTCTGAGCTTGCAAGCCTAAAGCCACAAAAAAAAACAATTTTCATCATATTTAATTCATTTGACCGTTTTTTATGCAAACTTTCTGCTAAAACACGAATTCTTTTATCTTTCTCATTTGCAATCGGAGCCGCATATTGTATGTTGCCTGCTTCTTTAAGATATTGATTGAATTCCTTATGAGCCCATATTTGTCTTTCGCTCGTCATCAATGGTCTGAGTTGCGTAACTCAGTGACCATGACCCTGTCGGAGCATGACCTGCAAGAACTACAAGGTATAAATGAAAGCTTAACCATGCAAGAAGCGGTAGAAATCTACTTACCACTTGCTAGGCTATTAAACTTGTATGTTGAAGCAAGACAAAGTCGTAATGGTGTTTTAAATCAATTTTTGGGTCATCAGCGTAAAGCGCCACCTTTTATCATTGGCATTGCTGGCAGCGTTGCTGTCGGAAAGAGTACTACTGCTCGCTTACTAAAAGCTTTGCTCTCACGCTGGCCTAACCATCCTAAAGTAGAATTAGTGACTACCGATGGTTTTTTATACCCTAACGCCATACTTCAGCAGCGTAATATCATGCATAAGAAAGGCTTTCCTGAGTCTTATGATATTAAGCGTCTAGTTCAATTCGTTTCAGATGTTAAATCTGGAGTGGAAAATGTAAGGGCACCTATATATTCACACCTTACTTATGACATTACCGATAAAGAAAAGGTTGTCGATAAACCTGATGTGTTGATTATTGAGGGCTTAAACGTTTTGCAAAGTGGTATGGACTACCCCCACGATCCGCATCGCGTATTTATTTCGGACTTTCTTGATTTTTCTATCTATGTTGATGCCGATGCTAAACTGATTGAGAAGTGGTATATCGAACGTTTTATGAAGTTTCGTCTCGGCGCCTTTCAAAAACCAGAGTCGTATTTTAATCACTATACTCAACTGACAGAACACGAAGCCCGGGCTAAAGCCCAATATATTTGGCAATCGATTAATGGCAAAAACCTGTTGGACAACATTCTGCCGACCAAAGACCGTGCTCAATTAATTTTACGCAAAGGTCAAGATCACAATGTTGAACAGGTTTTTTTGCGTAAATAGCCAATCAGCGGCAGCGCTAATGATTACAACCATAGTACGAGCATGAAGCTAAATGGCATGATGGCAAACCATGCAATTTAGCTCATTCAATGGATTATCATTGAGCGCGTCTTAAGCCAAAAACTTGTCTTATTACGATAGGGACTCAATTTATTCCCGACGTAGTGATATTTCACCACCAATAAAACGTTTCAGTCCGTCTTCGGTTTCCAGTAATACAGCACCAGTTTCATCAATACCACGCTCAATGCCACTCACTTGCTGTGAACCGATAATAAGACGAACGCGGCGATCAATAAAATTATCCAGTCGATTCCAACGAGTCACAAACTCTTGCATACCATACACTTCGTATTCTTGTAAGGCACGATTGAGGGTATGAATTAGAGTCACCACCAGTTGGTTACGATCAATACCCGTTTGACCTGCTACTTCAGATAGACTTGCCCAGGGTTGATCAATCGCAACAGAAGGGTCCGTCATTGATAGATTCATACCAATACCAACGACCAAATGTGCTGAAGCTCCAGCTTGACCTGACATTTCAACTAAAATCCCGGCTAATTTACGATCTTGGTAATACAGATCATTCGGCCACTTGAGCTTAATGCCATTTAAACCCATTTCTTCTAACGCTTCTACAATAGCGACACCAATCACCAAGCTCAGCCCCATAGCTGCTGCCATACCAGCATCTAAACGCCAATACATGGAAAAATATAAATTACTGCCAAATGGTGATAACCACTGTCGTCCACGTCGCCCTCGCCCTTGACTCTGATACTCGGCGAGACAAACACTACCTGAGCATAATGAATCAAGGTGTTCGATTAGATACTGATTGGTTGAGTTAATAATAGGATAGAGCTCAACTTTATTTGTAACTTGGGAACGAATAAAATCTGCATCCAACATCTGCAAAGGTTGAGCCAGTTGATAACCTTTACCTTGCACGCGATGGATCTCAAGCCCCCATTGTTGAATACCCTGAATATGTTTACTAATCGCCGCACGAGACATCCCTAACCAATCCCCCAGTGATTCACCAGAATGAAATTCACCGTTAGAAAGCGCCTTTAAAAGATTTAACTTAACACTATGATCTTTCATTGTTTTATCTCAACAACCTTATCGAGCTGCGTCTCAGCAATGGCTCCCATAAATCGAACTTCATGTTCTAAATGGACATTGAACATATCCTGTACTGTTGAGCGTACTTTATTCGCAAGCTCAATAACGTCTCTTGCGGTTGCCTGACCATGATTCACAATCACTAGCGCTTGCTGTGGATGTACTTGGGCGCCTCCAATTTGATAACCTTTTAAGCCCGCTTTATCAATCAACCATCCCGCGGCAAGTTTCAAACCTTGCTGAGTAGCATAAGCGACTAAATCCGGAAACTTTTGCTGCAGTATTTTAAAATGACGAGCATCAATGATTGGGTTTTTAAAAAAACTGCCAGCATTACCTAATACCATTGGGTCAGG
>SLFB01000043.1 GCA_007124475.1 Vibrio sp.
CGCTTGAATGACTAACATTCCCGGTGTCACAAAAGAGTCGTAGTAACTGCCCCGTTTCCAAGCAGCAAAAATGCCGAGGATTGAGCCAATTGAAAAAGACACGATGACCGCGGTACCAGCCAAAAATAATGACCAGCCAAAAGCACTACCGAGTAATTCATTGACACTCAGTGGATAAAACTTTATCGAAGTTCCTAAATCCCAACTGAGTATGCTTTTCATATAAGTAAAATATTGTACCCAAATTGGTCCATCGACAAAGCCAAGTAGTTGTCTCATGGCTTCAATTCGCTCAGGAGTCACTTGAGTGGTGGCATGAGCGAACATCATGGTCACCGGGTCTCCGGGCATGGCTCGCGGTATAATAAAATTGAGGGTTGCTGCAACCAGCAACGCCGCAAAATAAAATGATAAACGTCTTAAAAAATAGCCCATAATTTATCCCTTACTTACCTAATCATCCTGATATTTCCGGTCAACTTGAAGCGGTAACTGCAAGTAGCTTGAGAACATTATTCAGGCCGCTCATCGAAAATTGAGAGCGAAAAATCCCCTGACGACGAGCGTCATTGCTAGCAGTAAAAAATGAGGGGATTTTCAAGAGCGGCGCGATGAACGCGCCGCAAGATTTAACGTGTTACTTGACGGGTTTTAAATCCAGCACATGCAGTAAACGTTCTGGGATACCAGCCCAAATACTTGGACGGCCCTTTGGATTGTCTTCACTCCACCAACCTGTAAAGCGCGTGGTGTTATATTGATACATCTGAGGGCCAGAAAGCACAGGGATAGTGACTTGATTTTCGGCAATGATTTTTTGGATCTGATGAGCAATGGTTAGTTGCTCATCTCGATCAGCGGTCTTATAGAAGCTATTGAGGAGACGATCAAGTTCCGCATTTTGGAAGAAATGCATCGCAAAACGTGGCATACCATCGCCCGATTGTAACGCTGAATTATAACCACTGTTCCAATAAGTGTGAGGATCGGCACCATGGAAGTAGTTGGTATAGGCTACATCGTAGTTGCCTTCAAGCATGGCTTGGTTATACACGGCAAACTCAGGAGTGCGAGCTCTGGCTCGAATGCCCACTTCTTGGAGTTGTTCTACAGCCAATTGCACCGTATTGTTAAAATCAGTCCAGCCATTAGGGGATTGAATTAACAACTCAAAGCTTTTACCTGATGGTGTTTCAACAAAACCATTACCATTGATGTCTTTAAAGCCAGCTTTAGCCAGCAGGGCTTTAGCACCAGCGACATTGTAGGTATTGAAACCTTTATACTTGCTGTGAACTTCAGGATCCGACCATGTTTCAAACGCGTAGCCGAGACCGGAAGCAAAGTCATTCACCGTCGCGCCGCCATAGAAAGCGATATCGATAATGGTTTCGCGGTCAATTGCCATTGAGAATGCACGGCGGAAATCAACGTTAGTGAGTGCTTCTCTTTTTGCTGGGTCTGAGTGTTTAAAATTCACCATAAAGGCTTGAGTACCTGCAGCAGGATACCAGTAATGATGATTTGGATTGGCGGCTGCATAGGTACGATCGATATCAGGAACAAAAGATGAAGTCCAATCGAGTTGCGAGTTGATGATCTGTCCTAGTAACTGATCGTTATTAGCGATTTGTGGAACACGTAAACAGTCAACCTCTAGATTAGCGGCATCCCAGTAGTGAGGGTTACGACACTGAATATAAAGCTGTGGAGTAAAGGTATCGATTTCAGTAAAAGGACCAGTACCCACAGGGTTTTGGTTAGTAAAATTAGTTGGGTTTTTTACATTTTTCCAAACATGCTCTGCCACGACAGGAACTTGGGCTATTTCATAAGGCACATTAGAGTTGGCTTCAGTTAAACGAAAACGGACTTGGTAATTGTTGAGCTTCTCAACACTGGTTATCCACTGATTGATACCTCGTTGATCTAACTCTGGATACTCTTTAACTAAATTAAAGGAAAATATCACATCATCAGCACTAAAGCCCTTACCGTCTGACCACTTAACGCCTTTGCGAATATCGAAAGTGACACTCATCAAATCGTCCGACATCGTAAAGTTTTCTGCTAGACGCATAACGGGCTTATTACCGTGCAACTCATTAAAAATCACCAATGGCTCATAAATGAAATCCGAGGTGGTTCTTAAGTTGGTCGCCAGATAAGGGTTGAAGTTACGCACCATGGTTGGGTAAAAATCAGGTACGATGGTCAACTCACTACGTGCAATGGCAGAGGTTGATACTGTGGTTGCTGCGATAATAACGGCAGCGGCTAGGGTAGTTTTTTTTATATTGGCAAGCATAGCTGTTCCTTACTATTTGCTTTCATTTCACAGACGGAGATGAATTAGAGTGAATGTTATCGTCTGATACACATTCGGCCGTAACCTACCTCATATGACGTTCAATTCGCTCACGATGAGTGGCCTGTAGGTCGTTGACAGGGATAAGGAAACACCTTAAGCATAAAGTTTTCAATCATGATTGCCGTTAAAAACGTCAAAACGTCAGTGTTTATCGTTAATATCGTCAAAACCATTGGCGTGATAATGAGAATAAGTCTCTTTTGTTCGGTGACCAAGCTCACTTATCTATTATCTTATTTAAACAAAAGTGAGTGCTTGCTATCTATATGGTTCTTTTTAAATAGTGTTTTGTAAATGTTTACATTAATAACGTTACAGGCCTCACTGGGTGATAAAATGGAAAATTTATTACATAAATTAAATCTGGCAAATTGTTGTGATTATGTTCGCAAATTTAACGTAAAACTGAATTTTACGCTCAGTTGTTAGGGTTTCTCGGTTCAAAATAGGCTTTACCTTTATTGTGAATAGCGAGCATTACCGTCTTATTTTTTTTTGCGAATAAACTGAATTTGCTGCGTGATAGGTTAAGTTTTATTAAG
>SLFB01000336.1 GCA_007124475.1 Vibrio sp.
AAAACTCGTTTTGCTCCAAGCCCAACAGGCTATCTACACGTAGGAGGGGCTCGTACAGCCCTGTATTCTTGGCTATACGCTAAAAGCCAAGGTGGTGAATTTGTGCTACGTATTGAAGATACCGATCTAGAGCGTTCGACTCAGGCGGCTGTCGACGCCATTTTAGAGGGAATGTCATGGCTTGGTCTTGAGTGGGATGAAGGCCCGTATTATCAAACGAAGCGTTTTGACCGTTATAATCAAGTGATTGATCAATTGCTTGCTGAAGATAAAGCGTATAAGTGTTACGCGTCAAAAGAGTTATTGGATGAAATTCGCGCCGAGCAAGAAGCTAACAAAGAAATGGCTCGTTATGATGCAGAGCATCCGAAAATTAAAGCGGTAAATGCAGTAGCGAAGGATGGCGATCCTTGTGTAATTCGTTTTCGTAATCCCAAAACAGGGAGCGTGGTTTTTGAAGACAAGATCCGTGGCCGTATTGAAATTAGTAATGACCAATTAGATGATTTAATTATTCGTCGTACTGATGGCTCTCCGACCTATAACTTCTGTGTCGTTGTGGATGATGTTGATATGGGTATATCTCATGTTATTCGCTGTGAAGATCATATCAATAATACCCCTCGGCAAATTAATATTTACCATGCAATGGGCGCTAAAGTACCAACCTTTGCGCATTGTGCGATGATTTTGGGGGATGATGGTGCTAAGTTATCCAAGCGACACGGTGCTGTTTCGGTAATGCAATACCGTGATGAAGGTTATTTGCCTGAAGCGCTGATTAACTACTTAGTGCGTTTAGGTTGGGGACATGGCGATCAGGAGATTTTTTCTCGTCAAGAAATGATCGATCTATTTAGTCTTGAGGCAATTTCTAAATCAGCATCTGCCTTTAACACCGATAAACTATTATGGTTAAACAACCATTATATTAAAACTTCCGATCCAGAATATGTCGCCAAGCATTTAGAGTGGCATTTTGCTCAGCAAGGGATAGATAAACAGCAAGGCCCAGCCGTCACTGAAGTGATTAAATTAGTTGGTGAGCGTTGTCATACGCTAGTAGAGTTAGCTGAACAATCACGATATTTCTATCAAGACTTTACTGAATTTGATCCTGATGCAGCGAAAAAACACTTACGTGGGGTGGCTAAGCAGCCACTTGCTTTAGCGCTCAGTAAAATTGAAGCGCTGGAAACGTGGAGCATTGATGCTTTACATCAGGTGATTGCTCAAGTTTGTGCTGAGCTGGAAATTGGTATGGGTAAAATTGGTATGCCACTACGTGTTGCAGTCACCGGTGGTGGTCAGTCACCATCAGTGGATGCGGTGATGCATTTGATTGGTAAACAACGTGTGCAACAGCGAATTCAAATGGCTTTAGACTTTATTAACGAGCGTGAAGCGAATCAATAAGGCCTAATTGATTAAACGGGTTACCCCTTGCTACTTGAAGCGGTAGGAGGGGTTACATTCGTTTCCCTCAATCACATAGTTTATCTATGCTTATGGGGGTAAATTTGCCTGCCGTCCACCTCTAATGCCAAGTCGGTTTGGCTGCAAAAAGCCGTTACTGAAAACAGTAACGGCTTTTTAGTGTTTTTATCAATATTTATTTCAAATCGATGCTATTTAAGCGTCCCATAAATAGCAGAATATCTAAATCATCCTTATGGGCATCAAGTAATGCCTTTTTCGTTTTAGCATAAGCGGCTAATTTACCATGCTTAGCAATGGAGCAAACGACACTTCTAAATGTGCATTTTCCTTGTGGATCGTATTCACGCCATGCTGCGATATAACAGGCGTCACGATAGTTAGGATCTTCTTTTCTCGGCCTAGGTTTGTGGATGATTTTAGGTTCTAGACTATGAGGAAGCCGCGTCATTAAATAAGGATCTTTAAGAATTCTACGCCAGTGTTTGCCCCACATTTCTCGTCCTAATTGATTGCGAAGTTTAATAGCTTTTTTTAAGCCTTTTTCCTCACCTAAACGGACAAAACCAACGGAGCGGTGTAGTACAGTATCTTCTGGAGTATGAATATGGATTTTATACGCCGTTGCCGCTTTAGAAATAAAGCGATGACCGGTGTTGGTTTGTAGATTACTTTTTGTCATGCCTTATACGCTATTAAGAAAGTCTCTTTTTCGTTGAAATACTTGGGGAGACTTTAGTGGTTAATACTATACCCTTCCTACTTGAAGCTGCAGCGGTGTTGGCAAGGTTCGTTCACCCCAATCACATAAGTTTGCTATATTCATAGGGATTATGAGAGCCATCCGTGGCTCTCACCAAAGGCCAGCCTACGGCTGTTCAAATTTGTTCTAGACAAATTTGTCGCTCACTTGCCGCCTACCTGCAACTTCAAGTCGTTTGGGTATATATTGTGTTGCTACTTGATACAGCAGCAGGAATGACGACTTATCTGTGATATTAATTTATCTGAGTGTTTTGTCATTAGTGATAAAATAATCGAGCGAATAGATTTAGTCTAGAAGAATGAGTTGAAGTTTGCATCAATCTTTGGTTAAAGCATTCGTTATGAAGTCATTGAATTGTAAAATAGTGTATATCTTTCCTACTTGAATTGACAGCGGCGTTGGCTAGCCTCTTTCAGCTCAAGCATTTAGTCTGTCTATGCTCATTAATATGAACTCACGTACCGCTTACCTACTATTTCCAAGAGGTTTGGGGATATGGCTACTCTGTTTGTAACGGTAACCGTGAGCTCACTTGTTTACCCACTGATTGATGCGTTATCAGAGAGTTTCTTATCACCATTATGGTGTTAATTATGGTGTTAATTTATGCATCACATCTCCAAGCTGGATACTGGATGCCAATTCAGGCTGATCAATGATTAATTCGGCATTACTCTCGTAGACTCTTGATACCGTTAAG
>SLFB01000050.1 GCA_007124475.1 Vibrio sp.
CATAGGATTAGCAATGCTGGATTCTAAATTACTTCGCACAGAGCTGGATGAAACAGCTGCCAAATTAGCACGTCGTGGTTTTACCCTTGACGTTGACACCATTCGCACCCTTGAAGAGCAACGCAAGTCGATTCAAGTCGAAGTTGAAAATTTACAATCCACGCGTAACTCCATCTCCAAGCAAATTGGCCAGCTGATGTCGCAAGGCGATAAAGCCGGCGCTGAAGCCATCAAACAGCAAATTGGTACTCTCGGTGAGGATCTCGACAATAAGAAAGTTGAGTTAGATAAAATCCAAGCGGAACTAGAAGCCATCACCCAGATTGTGCCTAATATTCCAGATAGTTCTGTGCCAGATGGTAAAGATGAAGACGACAACGTGGAAGTGTCTCGTTGGGGTACACCGAAAGAGTATGATTTTGAAGTCAAAGATCATGTCGATCTGGGCG
The DNA here is from genome assembly GCA_007124475.1 of Vibrio sp. Taxonomy (GTDB): domain Bacteria; phylum Pseudomonadota; class Gammaproteobacteria; order Enterobacterales; family Vibrionaceae; genus Vibrio. The sequence continues at coordinate 450 of SLFB01000050.1, forward strand.
AAATGGGCGGTGGTCTTGATTTTGCCAGTGCGACCAAAATTACCGGTGCTCGCTTTGTGATCATGAAAGGTCAGTTTGCCCGTTTACATCGTGCAATTGCCCAATTCATGCTCGATTTGCATACTGAACAACATGGTTATACCGAGTTATATGTCCCTTATTTAGTCAATCAAGAGACGTTGTTTGGTACTGGCCAGCTACCGAAGTTTGGTAAAGACTTGTTCCATACTGAGCCATTAACTGAAAAAGCCAGCGATGAAGATCCTCGCCGCTTTTCTTTGATCCCAACGGCAGAAGTTCCGGTAACTAACTTAGTTCGCGATGTGATTTTGGACGAAGCTGAGTTGCCAATGAAAATGACCGCTCACACACCGTGTTTCCGTTCTGAAGCGGGATCTTATGGTCGTGATACCCGTGGTTTGATCCGTATGCATCAATTCGACAAAGTTGAGTTAGTGCAAATCACTAAACCAGAAGATTCAATGGCGGCATTGGAAGAGTTGACTGGTCATGCTGAGAAAGTGCTGCAATTATTAGAGTTGCCTTACCGCAAAGTGGTACTGTGCACTGGTGATATGGGCTTTAGTGCTTGTAAAACTTACGATTTAGAAGTTTGGGTTCCAGCACAAAAAACTTATCGTGAGATTTCATCATGTTCAAATATGTGGGATTTCCAAGCTCGTCGTATGCAAGCACGCTTCCGTCGTAAAGCCGAAAAGCGTCCTGAACTTGTGCATACTCTGAATGGTTCTGGTCTAGCGGTTGGCCGAACCATGGTGGCGATTTTGGAAAACTACCAGCAAGCGGATGGCCGCATCGAAATCCCAGCAGTATTACAAAAATACATGGGCGGTTTAACCCACATCGGTTAATTCCTGCTGTATTGTTACCTGAAACCGACGCCCAATGCGTCGGTTTTTTGTTAGACGTTAAGCAACACGCTATTGCTGACAACGAATGTTTGTTTAGCGCTAGCTTAGTTGAAAACAGGCATCATTTTGCACAGCCATCTCGATAGCATCTAACAGAGCATCAATCTGTTTAGCGTTACTAATATAAGGTGGCATTAAATAGATTAAGCGGCCAAAAGGGCGGATCCATACGCCAAGCTCGACAAACAATGCTTGAATTACGCTCATGTTAACAGGGTGGTGGGTTTCTATAACGCCAATGGCGCCAAGCCAGCGAACCTCTTTTACCTGTTGATAGGCGGTAAAATGAGGTAAACGTTCGGCAAATTGGTTTTCAATATTAGCCACTTGCGTTTGCCAATCCCCTTTGGCAATCAGTGCCAGACTCGCGCAAGCAACAGCGCAAGCTAAAGGATTGCCCATAAAGGTTGGGCCATGCATAAAGCATCCAGCGGCACCACTACAAACCGTATCAGCGACTGCTTTGCTGGTTAATGTTGCCGAAAGGGTCATATAACCACCGGTTAAGGCTTTACCAAGACACAATATGTCTGGTTGTATATCGGCATGCTCACAGGCAAACAATTTCCCTGTTCTTCCGAAACCGGTAGCAATTTCATCAACGATTAACAGCACATTATACTGATCACAAAGTTGACGTACTTCACGTAGAAATTGTGGATGATAAATGCGCATGCCTCCTGCACCTTGAACGATCGGTTCAAGGATCACCGCCGCAATTTGCTGATGATACCGTGTAATTTTACGACGAAAATCGTCGATATCAGACTCTTGCCAATCGGCATGAAAAGTAGTTTTAGGAGAATCTGCGAAGATGTGCTCAGGTAAAAAGCCTTTATATAAGCGATGCATCGAGTTATCAGGATCAGTCACTGACATTGCGGCAAAAGTATCACCATGATAACCATGACGTAAGGTAAGAAACTTTGACCGCTGTTCGCCTTTCGCGTGCCAATATTGTAGCGCCATTTTTAGGCTAACTTCCACCGCGACTGAGCCGGAATCTGCGAGAAACACGTGCTGCAAATTATCAGGTGCTAATGCTAATAGCTGTTTACAGAGATCAATCGCTGGTTGATGAGTGAGGCCACCAAACATGACATGGGCCATTTTATCCACTTGCTGGTGTATGGCTTGATTCAAAACAGGATGATTATAGCCATGGATTGCCGCCCACCAAGAAGACATACCATCAATTAGTCTGTTACCATCTTCTAAGTAAAGAGTGACGCCTTGTGCATGAGTAACAGGATAGCAAGTTAGTGGGTTAATCGTTGACGTATAAGGATGCCAAATGTGTTGGCGATCAAAGGCTAAATCCATGAAAAATCCAAACCACAGTGAGAAGTTAAATTACATCTATGTAAACTTTTATATTTCTTTATAGTTTACATTCTAGCTTGGGGCAATGATAAATCCAAGCACAAGATGGTCAGATATCTCTTTCTTACTTGAAGCTGCAGCGCTGTTGACTAGGAGTGTTCACCCCAATTACATCGTTTATCTATGCTCATTGGGATG
>SLFB01000011.1 GCA_007124475.1 Vibrio sp.
CAAAATGACGGAGTAAGTCTTCTCGCACGTTAAAGACAGCCCAAGAATCTTCAGTATCTATGACCGTCACAACAGGAAAACCTTGCGGTGCTAATTCTCCAGCTTGCATTAATACTTGAGAGACTTCGCCGTTAAACCAGCTCTCTATACGGGTATCAGCAATATAGGCCTCAACTTCAGCAACCGCTCCAGCGGCCATACGCTCGTTTTCTGTGGCGGCTAAGATGGTTTCTCTTCGTACCCCTTCTTTAGCCATCTCATACATTTGTAAGGCAGCATTTTCACCGTGTCGAGCAGCGCGCCATTGGGTATTCGCTTCATCACGTTTTTGCTCGGCAACAACCCCTTGTTCAAACAAGTTGTTCACTCGTAAATAGGTTTTTTCCGCTAAATCGGCCGCTGCTTTAGCGGTTAGCCATTGCTCTCTTGCTGCTTGGATTTGCTGTCTACGTGATCCCGTTTCCGCTTCTAGAGCCAATGCTCCCGCGGCTCTTTGTCCGGCCATTGCTTGAGCCAATTTTGCTTCAATTTCTGGGCTGTGCAGAGTAAAAATAAGCTGCCCTGGAGTGACGATATCTCCTTTACGCACCAATACTTGGTCAATTCGGCCAGGAACTTTGGATGAAATACTGTATTGTTGAGACTCAATTTGTCCTTGTAGACGGGTAGGCTGGGGTTGATAAGCTAAATAAAAGCTATAGCCAACCCAAGCAATAGCACTTAATGCAAAAATAGCAACAACAGAAGATTTAACCGTTTTCATGATGGTTCCCTGTATTAAAAATCAATGTTATTTGGCAGCATAGTTAAAGGCACTGCTCGGTATTGGTATTGTGCGAAAGCATCCATTTCACTTGATACGGCCAACAGTTTGCTGAGTGAAATAAGGTAATTAAAGCCAGCGACGGCCTGTTGGGTTCGGATACTGGCCAGATAAAGTTCAGCATCGACGACATCTAAAGAGGTAGATAAGCCTTGGTTAAACGCTTTTTGACGTAAAGATAAATTCTCTTGCGCAAGGCGAAGACTAGAATTGAGTCCTTGTGCTTCTTCGAGCGCTTGCTCGGCTTCTTTGTAAGTTTTCTCAACCAATACCGTTAAGTCTTGCTCAGCTTGTGCGCGTAGCGATTGCACTTGAGAAACAAGGCTATTGGCTGCTTTCACTTGATGGCTACGCCCCGTGTTTTCTAGTAATGGAATACTCACGCCAACCCCAACCATCCAATCAGGGTTCAGTTGGTTTAGTAATGAATCATCTTCATATAAGCTGTAGTGACCAAATAAGTAAACCTCTGGATAATATTTGCCTTTTTCAGCTTTGATCAAACTTTGTGCTTGTGTTTCTTTTGCACCGAGCAAATCCAAACCAGGATAGGTGGCTAAGGTCTGCTCAATAAAGGCGTCTAGCGGAGGCAAACTAGGATTAATAAATAACGAACCACTGGGTCTCACTGGCTGTGTTTGATTAAGAATTTGGGTTAAAGCACTTTGCGCAATTTCCAGCGTTTTTTCCGACTTTTTACGCTCAATGATCGCTTTGTCCAATGAGGCTTCTGCTTGTAAACGTTCAACTAAAGCAATTTGGCCTTGCTGTTCAAGTTTTAACGCGTTGTCACGATGTTTAGTGAGCCCTTGTTCCACCGCGATGTGGGTTTGCAATACCTCATGAGCGAGTACCACACTGTAATAGTATTTCGCTAAATCTTCATAGCGAGCTTGCACCACCATGGCAAATTGACTTTCTGCTTCTTGCCTTTTCCCCTTGGCCGCGGTTTGCGCTGCGGTAATGCGGCCACCCGTAAAAATTGGCCATATCGCGCGAATCGATGAGCTATAGGCGCTGCGATCGGAAAGATGTATAGGGTTGATGGTATTAATTATTGTTGAAGCAATAGGGTCGGTAGGTATTGGAAGCGTAATATCGCGAGTTGCGATTCTTGCGTAGGTCGAATCGAGAGAAATCGCTGGGTAGTTTAAATGTCCCGTGGCGTTTTGTAGATGCTGGAAGTGATCGACATTAGCGCGCTCAGCCGCCAGTGAATGATTGCTTTGTTGTAATATTGACCATGCCTGTTCAAATGAGAGCGAAGCTGCATGCACGGTGGAACTTCCGAGCAATGAACAGAGTATCCAAGATAATTGTCTTAACTTCATAATACCATAATAGCGTCAATTAGAGTTATTACTCTATAGTAGCCACTTTCGGCTCAGCTGAGTAGTTTTTTGTTGTAACAAAATTATTGTAATCAGATAGCTATAATAGGCAAGCACAGCTGATTCGCTAATCACGAATCAGCTGGTAATTATAAGGAAGGGAAATGGGGACAAAAGAAATCAGCACGCCAAATCAACTTTCTAGTGCCTTGCATTGACGTTAGCACATCCCTACCTGACATTTGCGGAAAAGCAAACAAAACACGAACTTGCTCGTCGACCTGTTCATCAACTTCATAGGCACGAACGTGAGTAAAGGTTGAGAGAAGATGCTCACTTAGCATGTCTCGTGAAAGGCATATACCTAAAGCATCTTTTTCCATGATGACTTTCCTCCTGACGATTGGTTTAGGAACAGTCAGCGGTCTCTATAATTTATATTTTAATGTTATTATTTATTGTGATGTAGAGAATCGATGACGGATTAACCTCACTGCTTATACAGTATAACTAATATAAGTATGCTTGTACAAAAAATGGCCAGTAATGATGTTGATTTATGTCACATATTGTTATGCAACTTCAACCCTCTGCTTGCTGTTCGATTGCGCACTACACTTGTGAAATATACCCAAACGACTTGAAGTTGCAGGTAGGCGGCAAGTGAGCGAATCCCCATGAGCATAGGCAAACTATGTGATTGGGGTGAACGAACGTAGCCAACACCGCTGCAGCTTCAAGTAGGA
>SLFB01000213.1 GCA_007124475.1 Vibrio sp.
ATTGAATGACACTGGTTGAATCGCCCAATTCTGTTTTAAGGACGTTGACGACTTGCTCATGTGTTAACGAACTATCGACTCTTACTTCGGTAACCATACCGCCAGTAAAATCGAGCCCCATGTTCAACCCTCTTATTGCCAAGGCACTTAAAGCCAATACCGTCAGCAATATAGAGACTAGATTAGTCGTATGGCGAATAGCCCGAATATGTTGTTTAAAATAATTAACCATAGTTATATTCTCACATCGCGGCGACTATCACGTCCCCAAATCAAATTAATTAATGCTCGAGAGGCAAAGACGCCAGTAAACATACTGGTAATCAGCCCTAAACCTAACGTGAGTGCGAAGCCTTGAATCGGTCCATTGCCAATAGAATAAAGTACAATCGCCGTGATCATAGTGGTCAAGTTAGCATCTAAGATAGTGCTAAATGCACTACTAAACCCTTTGTCAATCGCTTGAGCGAAGCTACGTCCTTCGTTTAACTTATCGCGAATACGTTCGAAAATAAGCACATTGGTATCCACTGCCATGCCGACCGTCAGTACTAACCCTGCAATGCCTGGTAAGGTTAATACTGCACCTGGTAATAAGGCGATTAATCCTAATAAACACACCATGTTGATCAATAATGCGGCATTCGCTACCCAACCGAGACGGCGATACCACAAGGCCATAAAAGTCAGTGTGAGTGCTAACCCTAAAGCCAATGCAGCAAATCCATTTTCAATATTCTCCGCACCTAATGAGGCACCAATCGTTCTTTCTTCCACAATCGTGACCGGTGCAGTAAGCGACCCCGCTCTTAACAACAGCGCGAGTTGTTGAGCTTCTTGATTCGAGCCTGCACCTGTGATCCTAAACTGGCTACCCAATTGCGACTGAATCGTCGCCACACTGATGACCTTTTCACTACGTTCCGTCTCTCCGTTAGCATTAGTTTTATACTCACGATACACAGTCGCCATGGGCTTTCCAATGTGCTTAGCCGAAAAGTCACTCATTAACTTGCCACCAGCGTGATCCAGCGAGATATTCACTTCAGAGAAACCCATTTTGTCCATACCAGCACGAGCATTCACAATATGATCACCGGTCAAAACTGGGCGTTTATGCAAAATAACTAACTGGCCATGATTGTCTTTCAGTTGTAAATCATCACCACTTGCTACACCGCTGGCCTTAACTTCATAAAACGCCAAGCTGGCCGTTGCACCAATGACGTTTTTCGCTTGTGCGGGATCTTGTACTCCTGGTAGCTCAATACGAATACTGTGTTCACCTTGACGTTGCACTAAGGCTTCGGTAATGCCTAGTTCTTCAATGCGGTCGCGCATAATTTTTAAATTTTGTTGCAAGGTGGCGGTTTGAAAGTCTAGTTTTGTTTGTTGGCTTGGTTGTATCGCTAACCGCTCAGAAGAGACTTTCACTTCCCAGCCCATATAGTTTTGCTTAATATATTGACTCACCGCGTTTAACGAATTTCTTGAGTTGGCCGTCACCCAAAAACCATCATTACCATACGGTTCAATTTTTACACCTCTCAGATGCTGAACAATCAGCATCTCCCGCACATCATCGGTTAAGGTTTCTCGCTGTTCCTGAAAAGCTTTATCTACATCAACATTAAGTAGAAATTGCACTCCACCACGCAAGTCCAAACCAAATTTAATGGGGCTAAAACCGAACTCAGAAAACCATTTTGGTGCCACAGAAACATAGGAAAAGGTCAAATTGTCTCCCGCCTGAACCTGCTGATCTAAAATCATTCTGGCGTTGGCTTGCTCTGCTTCGGTGGCAAAAACTAGCGTAGTGTGATTATCTTTCTGACGGATCTCTTGTGCATTAATACCCTGTTGCTGCAGTAATTGATTTAAGGTGACGATATTGTTTAAAGGGCTATTCGCTTGATGTGATTCAATTTGAATTGAAGGTTGCTCACCATACCAAGTCGGAATGGCACTTAAGCCCAGTATGAGAATAGTGATAACTAAGACAACATATTTCCACGTTGCGTAGCGGTTCATAACTCGCGCCGACGCTTTAGATGATTTTTTCTGCATAACTTTCTCCTCGGATGATTACCGAGTCTCAATAGTAAAGAATAGTGACAACGTCACTGAATAATGAAGTTAAGCAGATTAAAAATGACTGTTAAGCGCCACGTACATGGCATTGGTTTCTTTCCAACCGGAAAGACGATGGCTTGAAGACGGAAATTGTCGATATAATCGATCAGCCAACCATTGATTGATGGGTAAATCGAAGGCTAATGATCGATACGCCGGATCGTGGCTATCAAGGTGAGGGACATCGCCATGGTTGGTATCTAACGATGTCATTATCTCGCTGAGCTGAACGCGAGATAAGTTAACAATAGCAGGCACTATCCGGTGATTAAAGCTTTCACTTACTGGGCTAGACTGTTCTGTTAGATCATTTTGCGCACTAAAATCAAAAACCTGTGACTCATCATTGGCCACTGAATTAAAGAGGACTGTAGCAACTGTCTGGTGACTCGTATCGACAGATTCTGAATACGCCAATGCTTGCGATGGAATAAATACCGCAAATAAGGCTAACCAAAAAAAGTAATGGATACGTTGCAACATAATCAGAGTGTTTTATGATCAGGTGACTCAGTGTAGAGCTGAGTGATAGGTGACTCAAGTATTATTTTGACCAGATTAATAATTTTTCTATCTAAACGCCTATATCCAAACCACTTGGCGTTGCAGGTAGGCGGCAAGTGAGTGACAAATTTGAACAGCCGTAGGCTGGCCTGTGGTGAGAGCCACGGATGGCTCTCATAGTCCCCATGAGCATAGATAGACTATGTGATTGGGGCGAACGAACGTAGCCAACACCCCTGCAGCTTCAAGTCGGAAGGGTATAA
>SLFB01000208.1 GCA_007124475.1 Vibrio sp.
ATTAAAACAGGTACAGATGCCGATTATCATCAATGCATCGCAATTAAACATGAGTACTTCAAATGCCGAGACGCATTTGAGCAGTTTCGAAAATCTGCGGAACATTTAATTTTATCCGGTCATGATAAATACAAGTCATATCGTACATACAACTCATATTCATATTTTATACACCATTTATATGAGTTCCTTTTAGCTTGTCACGCAAGAGACTTTGAGAACAAAAATATTACAAATAAAAAAGGTATCGAGAAAAATAAATTCATTGACTCCCTGATATCAGAGGATGCTTATCGTGTGGTAAATGGGAGAATTGACCGTATTAAACGCGGACAAGCCCCAAGCCATGAGAATGACATTTCCCATTATGAAAAGCTCCTACCCATACCAGCTTCATTTGCACAAGAATTTAGGGTCTATCGCAACAAGATATCTGGTCATGCTTCTTATGAGCGTACCAAAGATCTTAATCTAACGGACTTCTACTTAAAGTATCATTTTTACTTGTACTTGTTGTTCGTCGACGTTGGTGAGTTTTGGGGATGGCAAGGAGATGACTTTCCCGAGTTTGAAGATGTTACTAATTTCATGAAAGCCATGGCGCGAGAATAAACTTAACAAACGCTTCAAGAGGGACATCCAACGCGCGGCATTTTTACTATGCGTTGGTTTTTGTGGTTACAGTGTTATGCGGAAAGTTGGTAGTAGCGTTGGCTGCCCCTTAAGCGGGCGTTATGTAACTAGGAGAAAAAATGAACATCAGTGAAATCAATGGTTTTGAAGTTACGGGGTTCGTCGTTCGTACGACTAATGCAGATGAAATGAATCCTATGACTGCAAAAATCGGAAATCTTTGGGAAAAATTTTACTTAAATGCAGCTCCAAAGTTAACCGACAAGTCAAAAGTGTATGGTTTATACACAAACTATGAATCTGATTTTACTGGAGCTTTCGATGTTATCGCTTGTTCGGACACATTATCAGCACAATTATTGTCAGAATCAGTAAAAACGAATGTTTCCTCTGGTAAGTACGTGACTTTTTCAGCGACTGGTGAAATGCCACAAGTAGTTATCGATTTGTGGAATGAGGTTTGGAATTATTTTGCTTCTGAACACTGTCCTCACGAGCGAGCGTATACAACAGACTTTGAGTATTACAAAAGTGCTAATTCTGTAGAAATTTCTATTGCCGTTAGATAGTTACATAACAAACGGTTCAAGAGGGACAACCAACGCGTGGCATTTTTACTATGCGTTGGTTTTTGTGATTACGGTATTATGCGGTAAGTTGGTAGTAGCGTTGGTTGCCCCTTAACCGGGCGTTATACGAAATTAAATAAGTACAGGAGTACACATGAAAAGACATTTCGACATAATTGGAGCACCTTTTAATCAACTGGGTTTTGTGACAACTCAAGAAAATACAGTTGATGGTTTGCGACGAATGGATGAAATGTCATGGGTAGGCCTCACTGATTGGATCCAAGTCAGAAATGATAGGTGGGGTGCTGATATCATTGACCAAGGTGATGTTGAAATCTCCGATGAGGTTTATTCTTTGATTTCCTGTGGTAGCAAAGATGAAGCATTACGATTGTACGCGCATGACCTAAAAAGAAAGGTGTTGGAAAGTTATTCGAATAATCGGATCCCCATAACAATTGGTGGCGACCATTCGATAGCGGTTGGAACCGTTCAAGCAGTCCTTAGTCATTATCAAAAGGACAAAGGTAAAAAAATTGCGATTGTTTGGGTTGATGCTCATGCGGATTGCAATAATACACTCGACAGTAATTTGCACGGTAAGCCGCTGGCATTGTTGATGAATCAATATGTTCATAACGGTTGGTCAATTCCTCAGGAGATAGCTTTACAGCCTCAAGATGTTTTTTATGTAGGTGTCCGAGATTTAATGCAATGTGAACATCAGTTGATAAAAAAGCTCAACATGACCAATATCGACATGATGTGTATTGAACAGCAAGGGTTTAATGTTGTAGTTCGGACTTTAATTGAAAAGTTAGAGAATGAGTATGACGGCATTTATTTGTCATTCGATTACGATGTTTTAGATGGTTCTCTATTCCGCGCATGTGCTACGCCGAATGTTGGCGGTTTAACTGCAAGAGAGTCCCTCTATTTGGTTCATTCAATTGCCTCAAGCGACAAGTTCATTGGCGGTGAGTTTGTTGAATATATGCCAGAGCGAGATGCTAATGGTATATCAAAGGAACTAATGGTAAAACTTATCGATGCAGCTTTGGGGTTCAAGTCGTAATTTCGTATAACAAAGCGTTTAAGAGGGACAGCCAACGCGTGGCATTTTTACTGTGCGTTGGTTTTTGTGGTTACGGTGTTATGCGTTAAGTTGGTAGTGGCGTTGGCTGCCCCTTAACGCGGCGTTATGTTTTATTGAACTTCAGCAAAATCAATTCACAAATTTTAGTGGGAAAATTTGGTTTAATTTAAGAGGTTTTCTATTCTAATTTGTTGATATTATGAGTTTATTGTTCTTTTTGGTGGCTGTTGAAAGTTGAACGATACTTTGTGTTTTTGTCGGGTTTCGCTCTGATAAATTGTGTACGCAAAAGATTCGATTGTTGCTGAAAGGTCTCTTTCTTTGGTGTTGCTGGCTCATTGATTCCACGAGCTATTTCGCTTCAGCATGTTTGGGAACTCATGTACATTTTTCTTGCTGAAAGTGTTTGGTTAGTTCAAGTTTATCGATGATTTTGTGCTTTTTTCCGGCTCTGCTCTGATAAATTGTGTACACAAAAGGTTCAATTGTCGCTGAACGGTCTCTTCCTTTGGTGTTGTTTGTCCCTTGATTCCACAGGCTAATTCGCTTCAACTTGTTTGGGATCTTATCGGCAACAATGCTTGCTGAAAGTAG
>SLFB01000069.1 GCA_007124475.1 Vibrio sp.
AAGGTCTACGTTTCGCGATCCGTGAAGGTGGCCGTACTGTTGGTGCTGGTGTTGTAGCTAAAGTTATCGCTTAATCGCAGTTTCTGCGAAGAATAATTTGACTATACAGTAGCAAAAAGGGCATCATCTGATGCCCTTTTTCTGCGCAATTGATTGGGTTGATGGTTTTGTCGTCAATCATTGGCATGAAATGTTAGGGCCAAGACCACTTGTTGGTCAAATCAGTGGGTCAGCTTTGGTAGCTGGCAAAATGGATTTGCCCTGCAACAGCGGGGTTGTTGTCGTCTATAGTAAGACTTTGGACAGGTTGGTTTATGAAAGCGAATAATGCTGAAACTCCTGATAGCTCGAACGCGTTAGATACGTTGAAGTGGGGTATCACTTTCGTATTGTTAGCCACTGCTGTTGTGGGTAATTACCTTTATGGTGAGTGGTCAGTCGTAGCGCGTGCTGCGGGTGTTATTGTGTTGATTGCCGTTGCACTAGGTGTTGCTGCAACCACAGTAAAAGGTCAAGCTGCGATTGTATTTGCACGTGAATCCAAAATGGAAATCCGTAAAGTGGTGTGGCCAACGCGTCAAGAAACCATGCAAACTACATTAATCGTGTTAGCTGTAAGTATTGTAATGGCTTTAGCACTTTGGGGTATCGATGGGATTATGGTCCGTTTGGTATCCTTTGTGACTGGAGTATAGAGGGTTTAATACATGAGTGAAGCTCCAAAAAAACGCTGGTATGTCGTTCAAGCCTTTTCTGGGTTCGAAGGTCGAGTCGCTCAATCCCTTCGTGAGCATATTAAAATGCACGCAATGGAAGAACACTTCGGTGAAGTGTTAGTTCCAACAGAAGAAGTGGTAGAGATGCGTGCAGGTCAACGCCGTAAGAGCGAGCGTAAGTTCTTCCCGGGTTACGTACTAGTTCAAATGGTAATGAATGATGAATCATGGCATTTGGTACGTAGCGTCCCTCGTGTAATGGGTTTCATCGGTGGTACTTCGGATAGACCAGCTCCGATTTCAGATAAAGAAGCCGATGCAATCTTAAACCGTTTAGAAAAAGCAAGTGAAGCGCCACGTCCTAAAACGTTATTCGAAGTGGGTGAGGTTGTTCGAGTCACCGAGGGACCATTTGCTGACTTTAATGGTACTGTTGAAGAAACAGACTACGAAAAAAGTCGCTTGAAGGTATCGGTATCGATTTTTGGTCGTGCTACGCCTGTAGAACTTGAATTTGGTCAAGTAGAAAAACTTGATTAAATTAACATCATTTTAGACCTTGTGAAACGTGCGCGATAAGATTATAATTTCGCGCCTTTTTACGGGCATTATGTGAAACTGGGGAGCTGATAATCATCAGCGTTTGTACCCAACGATTAGGAAATATCATGGCTAAGAAAGTTGAAGCTTATATCAAGTTGCAAGTTGCAGCTGGTATGGCAAACCCAAGTCCACCAGTTGGTCCTGCATTAGGTCAAAAAGGTGTGAACATCATGGAATTCTGTAAAGCGTTTAACGCAAAAACAGAATCTATTGAGAAAGGTCTACCGATCCCAGTGGTTATCACTGTATACAGTGACCGTTCTTTCACTTTCATCACTAAGACTCCTCCTGCTGCTGTTCTTCTTAAGAAAGCTGCTGGCGTTAAGTCTGGTTCAGGTCGTCCAAACACTGAAAAAGTGGGTACGATTACTGACGCTCAAATCCAAGAGATCGCAGAAACTAAAGCTGCTGATATGACTGGTGCTGATATTGAAGCGATGAAACGTTCTATTGCGGGTACTGCTCGTTCAATGGGCCTAGTGGTAGAGGGTTAAGATCATGGCAAAACTAACTAAGCGTATGCGTACTATTCGTGAAAAAGTAGACGCAACTAAAGAATACGAGATCAACGAAGCAGTAGCACTTTTAAAAGAGCTAGCAACAGCTAAGTTTGTTGAGTCTGTTGACGTTGCAGTTAACCTAGGCATTGACGCTCGTAAATCTGATCAAAACGTACGTGGTGCAACTGTACTACCTCATGGTACTGGTCGTGACGTTCGCGTTGCAGTATTTACTCAAGGTGCAAATGCAGAGGCTGCGAAAGAAGCTGGTGCTGACCTAGTAGGTATGGAAGATCTTGCTGAGCAAGTGAAAAAAGGCGAAATGAACTTTGATGTTGTTATCGCTTCTCCAGATGCAATGCGTGTTGTTGGCCAGCTAGGTACTATCCTTGGTCCTCGTGGTCTAATGCCAAACCCTAAAGTTGGCACTGTAACGCCTAACGTTGCTGAAGCAGTAAAAAATGCTAAAGCAGGTCAGGTTCGTTACCGTAACGACAAGAACGGTATCGTTCACAGCACGATCGGTAAAGTGACTTTCGAAGCAAATCAACTACAAGAGAACTTAGAAGCTCTACTAGTTGCTTTGAAAAAAGCGAAACCATCATCTGCTAAAGGTACTTATATGAAGAAAGTAAGTATCTCTACTACAATGGGCGCAGGTGTTGCGGTTGATCAGCTTACGCTGAACACCAAAATATAATTCCTTTGCTTAGGCGTAAAATTTATGTATAATTTTGCGCCTAATATTTGTGGTTGGGGCTGAACTTTGGTTCTTTGAACTATGACACAGTCTCCGTCCAAGACCGTAGGCGTTATCGCAAGATAACTTAATAAAACCTACGTAGATGGTGCCCGAACTGACAGAAAGCTCTAATTTTTATAAGTTACCTTTCTTCTGGGACTGCACCTAATAATCTCTCACTGTTGTGATAATAGTGAGCGGTGTAACGACAACCAGGAGCAATCCAAGATGGCTTTAAATCTTCAAGACAAAAAAGCAATTGTTGCTGAAGTCAACGAAGCGGCCAGTGGTGCACTTTCTGCAGTTGTTGCTGACTCTCG
>SLFB01000295.1 GCA_007124475.1 Vibrio sp.
ACCACGGAACTCACAACCGCCATGACCATATATAGACTCAGCATCATCGGCGAAGCACCGAGTGCTTCAACAATAAATAGACTCGATAAAGGGTAAAAAAAAGCCCCACATAATCCCGTCACTAGGGCGGTCATGATAAATAATAAGGCGGTTTTATCTTGATACATGTCATGCTATCCAATGGCAGGAGGGGTCATTTTAATCTACCTCGGTCTTTTTGACATCGTTATTTCAGATCTACATATTCAATGAGCTTTTCTGAACATCTTAAACAGTTTCGGATCGGTAAAGCCGGTGAGCTGCTAGCCAGTTCTTCGCTTCCCATTGCTCTGGTTGCTGAGAAAACTGGCTTTAGCAATCTATCCAATTTTAATCGCCAATTTAAAGCCACTAAGGCAATCACGCCAAAAGCGTTTCGCCGTCAGTTTCAAATGCTCGGTTAGTTTTCATCAGTCAAAAGCTGTGTCGCTGCAATGCCATTATCTTGTAGAAAAGCGAGCAATTTCACTAAATGCTGAACCTGAGCCGCTTTATCTGCAGCAATGACTATGGGCTGTTGATGAGTTTGATTACGCTGTAATAAAGCATACGTAAAATCGTCCCAATCTACATAACGGTGACCATCAATGGCCCAGTAAGGCTCAGTAGTCATAATATTAACGGTTATGGATTGCTTATCTATATCACTGACTACCGTAGAATCCGTACTCGGCAATGCGACCTCTAGTGACGTAAACTTCACCGCGGCAGTCAATAATAAAAACACCATCACAATGAAAATAATATCCAATAATGGTGTCAAATCTGGCATCAATGCAGCTTCTTTCGCTGCTGGAGTCTTAATCATGGATGACTCACCGGCGACACTTCAGCTGACTTCGTTAAGTGAGAACATGCTTGATGCTGGGCCTTATTATCGTGCTGGAATGACACGCCTTCGAGCCATAAATTGACATAATTCAAGGTATATTCTAGCTTAGCCATAATTCGATCAGCCCAGACACCGAATAACTGAGCAGCGGTAATTGCAGGTACAGCAATCAATAACCCTGCAGCCGTAGTGCGCATCGCAATCCCTAATCCATCGGCGAGATCATTCGGTGTGATATTGCCAGACGAAAGCGCAACGCCTTTAAACATCTCAATCAATCCAAGTACCGTTCCCAATAAACCGAGTAGCGGGCTTATCACACCAATCAAAGATAATAAACGCAGACCTGAGTGCAATTGATGACGCTTCTCCTGTAACCAAATCCCAGCAGTATCTTCACGTAAACCTTTCGAAAAGTCATGATGAGCTAATAGCATTGCAACACCCTTATAAAGGAGTGAACGCTTAGTTGCTAATTCTTCCGCCAGCGCCTCAATTTGCTGGCTATGCATGGGGGAAATCTGACTTAATGCAGCACCGATAGCCCCTCGACTAGCACCGAGGCTCAAGCTGACTTGAATAAACCTTTCAATAATGATCATCGTTGCGCATAGCGAACAGATAAATAGCGGCCAAGCCATCAAGCCAAGTTCTTGCTCTAACTGATATAATAGTTCCATTATCCTTCCAATTTAAAACGTACAGGGATTTGCACACGATGAGCAATTGTCTGACCGTTAACGGTATAAGGTGAAAATTGCCATTGCTTAATCGCATTTAATGCTGATTGATCTAATGACTGAGCTCCAGATGAAGAGAGCAGTACTTGTTTAATTTGTTGTCCCCTTTCATCCAGCCATACTTCGTATAAGGCCACCCCTTCAATGCCTCTTTGACGAGCTAATCTCGGGTATTGTGGTGACACTGGTCGAGAAATAAACGACGGCGATTGCACCAAAGGAGGCTGTTCACTAACGCCACTACGGCTTGGTTCATTAGTCACTGTCGGCTCATTATTTTCTTGCGATTTTAAGTCATTCTCTTGTTCCACTGGCTCAGTCTTCGTTTGCTCACGGCTCTTGGATTCAACTGCAGCAGGTTTTGGTGTTTTGTCGAGCTTAGGTGGCGGAGTCGCTTGAGGTTTCTCTCGAGGTATCTCTGATTTGGCTGGTGCTGGTTTTACTGGCGTTGGTTTCTCTTGGCGTGGCTCTTCAACTGCAGACGAAGGAGACGGTGCTGTTGTGGATTGACGTTGAGGTTGAGGTTGAGGTTGTGGCTGAGCTTGAGCCAAAAAGTTAATCGACACAGAATTGGATTGATTTCCCTGTGGCATAGTAAAAGCCTGTGCCTCTTGATCGGTCAGTAGTAATGCACCATGTATCGCCATGGAAAGTGCAGCCGCTAACACATATCTTGGGAAGTTCACGTCCTACTCCAAATGAAAACCAGACATTATAATTAAAGAAATTATCACCCAAAACACAAACAATATCAATTATCAATTGCATTATCATTATCTTACCAGTCAGAAGAGACGTTACTATTCTGATTACAACCTTTCCTATCGGGTGCTTCTTTTAGCACCTTATATACCCAAACGACTTGGAGTTGCAGACAAACGACTCTCGATCAGCCTGCATATTAAAACGAGCTGAACTGACATCGCTGCAACTTCAAGTCGTAAAGAATAAGTGTTAACCGAATAGAGATAATCATAGGGAAGTACGATCAACTCTGCTAGAATCCGCCCCCTCTGCAAGGATGAACAAGTACATTACTCATATCTGCCAAATCCTGCTATACCTACCCTATCTACCGTTTACCCTTAGGAGCCGGTTATCATGACTGATCAAGAAAGAATCGAACTACAAAAAAACAACCCATTACACGGCCTTAAGTTAGAAACCTTGCTGCAAGAGCTGGTGGATTTTTACGGCTGGGATATTTTAGATACGGCGATGCGCTTTAACTGTTTTCATACCA
>SLFB01000068.1 GCA_007124475.1 Vibrio sp.
AGCCAGAGCCAGAGCCAGAGCCAGAGCCAGAGCCAGAGCCAGAGCCAGAGCCAGAGCCAGAGCCAGAGCCAGAGCCAGAGCCAGAGCCAGAGCCAGAGCCAGAGCCAGAGCCAGAAGCCTCAGCGGCTTCGTCCAGTGATGTTTACAACGAACATCAATTTACCGATTTATTGGATGAAACAACAGATAAGCCTTACCAAGGTTTTAGCGTACCACTTGATGCAACAACGATTGACAGCGCAGGGATGGATATTGATGCGATGTTGCAAATGGGGGGGGAAGATTGGAATGGCTTTAATCTAACTGACGATCAAAAAGCGGTTATTCCAGATGAGATTCCAGAAGAAGATTTAGGCATATGGCAGCCTGAGATTCAAAATCAGCAACCAGAGGTAGAGGTTGAGAACTGGGGAGAGCAGGAAGAAGTTGTAGACTTATCACCTGAAAAACGTGAGTTTCTTACCGTTGATGAGCTCATGGCCCAAGTTGAAAGAGAAGATGCCATAGATCAATCAGATGATGATGCTCTAAATTTAGAGGTGGGCCTTGATGAATTTCCAGATGTATTAGGCGATATAGATAACATTGATGTTGATAGTAATGCTGAAGCTGCCGGTAAGTTTGATTTAGCAAAAATGTATATGGAAATGAATGATACTCAAGGTGCAATTAAACTATTGGAAGAAGCCATTGTTGATGGCGATGATGAAATACGCCGTCAGGCTAAACAGCTAATCGATAAAATTAATGGTAGATAAGCAACTCAAAGGATGCTGGATTAGCATCCTTTGATCTCCTTACTACTCATGTCTTCACGTTATAAAGGGATAAGTATATACTGCCAGGCCCATTAGAAATGAGAATCAGAACATGAGAATTGCTCTAGGTATTGAGTATGATGGTACCCGATATTATGGCTGGCAAAGGCAGCGTGAAGTTATCAGTGTACAAGAAAAACTAGAGAAAGCATTATCGGCGATCGCAGATCATCCAATAGAAGTACAATGTGCAGGAAGAACGGATGCTGGTGTTCATGGAACTGGTCAAGTGGTTCATTTTGATACGACGGCTGAACGTAAAATGCTAGCGTGGACCATGGGAGTTAATGCAAAGTTACCCAGTGATATAGCCGTTCGATGGGCAAAAGAAGTCCCTGATGAGTTTCATGCTCGTTTTAGCGCAACGGCTCGCCGTTATCGTTATGTGATTTATAACCACGCTTATCGTCCAGGGATTCTTTCGTCTGGAGTAAGCCACTATCACCATGAGCTAGATGCACAGCGTATGCATGTTGCAGGGCAATATTTGTTGGGTGAGAATGATTTTACCTCATTTAGGGCGGTACACTGCCAGTCACGCAGCCCTTGGCGAAATATCATTCATCTCAATGTCTCTCGTCATCAGCGCTACATTGTGGTTGATATTAAAGCCAATGCTTTTGTGCATCATATGGTACGTAATATTGTGGGGAGCTTAATTGAAGTCGGGCGTGGCGAACAGCCGCCCGAGTGGATAGCTTGGTTGTTAGCGGTGAAAGATCGTAAACTAGCCGCCGCAACAGCCAAAGCGGAAGGTTTATATTTGGTGGATGTGGATTATCCACAGCATTTTGAACTGCCGAATACACCACTTGGTCCGCTATTTTTGGCGGATAATTAGACTAATTGGCATGCTAAATCTGAGTATTTAATTGCTTAGCGCTGCTGAATAATGATTCGATTAGCGACTTTACCCTGTGTAAATATCGCAATGTCATGCGTGAAGGTGTTGATAGATAAAGCTTAACAAATAGGTACAACCAGTTTTTTATCTACAGCTGGTGTTTTGTATGCTTTAATTCCACGCGTTTATCTCTCATTGATGTCTTTCGTATTGATGCGAAAGAATAGAAAGTAAAAAGGTCTTGCATGAGTTGGCTTGAAAAGATTTTACAAAAGAGCAACATTGTTAGTTCGCGTAAAGCTTCTATTCCTGAAGGAGTATGGACAAAGTGTACTTCTTGTGAAGAAGTACTTTATTACGCCGAGCTACAACGTAATTTAGAAGTATGTCCTAAATGTAATCATCATATGCGTATGAGTGGGCGTCGTCGTCTAGAAACATTTCTCGATGATAATAACCGGACTGAGCTCGCTCAAGAGCTTGAGCCACATGATAAGCTCAAGTTTAAAGATACTAAGCGTTACAAAGAGCGTTTAGCGGCAGCGCAAAAGAGCAGTGGTGAAAAAGACGCTTTAATCGTTATGAAAGGCGAGGTGATAGGTATTCCAGTGGTTGCCTGTGCGTTTGAGTTTTCTTTTATGGGCGGCTCTATGGGCTCGGTTGTTGGTGCTCGTTTCGTGCGTGCGGTTGATGCCGCGATCGAAAACAACTGTGGGCTAGTTTGCTTTTCAGCCAGCGGTGGAGCTCGAATGCAAGAGGCCTTGATGTCATTAATGCAAATGGCAAAAACCAGTGCCGCTTTGCAACGATTGAGTGATAAAGGACTCCCCTATATTTCTGTTATGACAGATCCAACCATGGGTGGAGTATCGGCCAGTTTGGCTATGTTAGGTGACATCAATATTGGCGAGCCCAAAGCTCTGATTGGTTTTGCTGGTCGTCGAGTTATCGAACAAACGGTACGTGAAGATTTACCTGAAGGTTTTCAGCGCAGTGAATTTTTACTTGAGCATGGCGCAATTGATATGATTGTTGACCGTCGTGAGATGCGTCAACGAATCGCAGGTTTATTGGCGAAAATGACTAATCATGCTTCCCCTTTGGTTGTCTCGGTTAACGATGCGCCAAATGAAGTAACATATTCTGTACCAGAAGCGAATGAAAAAGGGTAAAGTAGCGTTTAACAGTCCCAGAAAAATTTAGATGGTTCTCAGTTAGATGACTCAATATTCGACCCCTCAAGCCACATCGCCACTTTCGGTGTGGCTTGATTATTTATCACACATACATACCTCAGCGATCGATCTAGGTTTAGAGCGAGTGCAACGTGTCGCCCAACAAGCCAAGTTAACCCGACCTGAAGCCACGGTCATTACTGTCGCGGGTACCAATGGTAAAGGTTCAACCTGTGCCATTATGGAAAGCATTCTACTTAAAGCCGGCTATTCGGTCGGGGTCTATAACTCTCCTCACCTGGTTCGCTATAACGAACGAGTGCGTATCAATGGGCATGAATTAGCCGATGAAAAACACAGCCAGGCTTTTGCTGAAATTGAAGCGATACGTGGTGATGTATCATTAAGCCTGTTTGAATTCGGAACCCTAGCCGCATTGCGTTTGTTTCAAACGGAACAGGTTGAAGTGATCTTACTCGAAGTGGGTTTAGGTGGCCGTTTAGATGCTACTAATGTTGTTGAGCATGATGTGTCGGTGATCACTAGTTTAGCCATCGATCATGTTGATTGGCTCGGCGATGATATTAATGTGATTGGATTTGAAAAAGCGGGTATTTTCCGAACCGAAAAACCGGCAATTTGTGGTCAACCCTCGCCACCACCCACAGTCGCAGCCCATGCGGATGATATCGGTGCTAAATTTTATCAAGTGGGCATTCAGTATCAATATGAGGTGTTATCTGACCATCATTGGCGTTGGCGTAGCGGCTCTTTTGAATTGAATGACCTGCCGATACCTACCTTGCCTTTAGCCAATGCCGCTACAGCATTGATGGCATTAGGTTGCTCTGGTCTTAGCATCAGTGACCTTGATGTTGTTGACGGTTTACGTCATGCCCAATTACCAGGGCGCATGCAAATTTTGCAAACTCAACCGACGATCATATTAGATGTCGCTCATAATCCACATTCTGCGCACTATCTGGTGAGCCAGCTTCGTCGTCTTTATCCCCAGCAAAAAATACATATGGTGATTGGTATGCTGCACGATAAAGATATTCAATCCACTTTAGCGGCCTTGAAACCTATAGTTGATTATTGGTATCCAACATCATTAACAGGACCACGTGCTGCCACTGCTGAGCAATTAACTCAGTATCTGACCGATGATGTTCAGCGATATTCTTGTCCAGTAGCGGCATTTAAATCAGCTTTGGCACAAGTGACGGCTGATGATTTGTTGGTTGTCGCAGGATCGTTTCATACGGTAGGCGAGGTGCTTGAACATTGGCAAAACAAAGGAGAATAAATGGCTAGTAAATTCCAAAGTCGTTTAGTTGGCACAATTATCCTCGTCTCAATTGGTGTAATTGTATTGCCGGATTTATTGGACGGAAAAAAAGCACATTATCAGGAAGAGGTGGCAAGTATTCCTTTAAGACCTGAACTTGGTAGTGATATTGAGCGATTTGAAATTCTGGAACCTCAAGAAGATACCCATCAATTACCAGACTCGCCAGTCATGGTGACAGAAGATCATGTTGAGGTGGTGGCATCATCGCCACTACCAACGACCACTCGCCCGGTGGTTGAAAAAAATGACTATCAGGATAGTGCGTGGATTATTCAATTGATGGCTTTGCGCAATGCTGAAAATGCACAAAAGGTCGTCGTTGATTTACAAAAACGGGGTTATCAAGCGCACACTAAACATGAAAATGGATTTACTCGTGTCATTATTGGTCCGGATGTCTCACGTACTAAGCTAGAAACTCAACTGATTGAATTAGAAAAAATAACTGGCGCTAAAGGTCAATTGTTGAAATTTAAGCCGCTAAATCCTTAAGAAAACGTTTGCGTCACGATTTTTTCTGTTAAAATGCGCCGCAACTAAGCATGTAAGAAGTTATGAACTGGTTAGATATAGTTATTTTAGGTGTCATCGGATTGTCCGCATTGATCAGCCTTATCCGTGGTTTTGTGAAAGAAGCCTTGTCACTCGTGATTTGGTTTGCCGCATTTTATATTGCTTCAGAATATTATGCTTATTTAGCGGTTTATCTAAGTAATATCAAAGATGAGATGTTTCGTAATGGCTCTGCGATTGCGATTTTGTTTATTGCGACCTTAGTTGTTGGAGCGATGATGAATTTTGTTATATCACAATTGGTTGATAAAACGGGACTCTCGGCGACAGATAGGATACTCGGTGCTGTGTTTGGTGCTCTGAGAGGGGTTTTGATCATTGCCGCCGCGTTATTTTTTATGGATGCCTTTACCGGCTCTGCTAATACTGATTGGTGGGAAAGCTCACAATTAGTGCCCGAATTTAGCCGTGTTATTGAACCATTTTTTAAACACTTACAGGCAACATCCAAATTCCTTTCTGGCGCTTAGTGAGCGCCAGTTATTGTTGATAGTCGAGGATTAAGACATGTGTGGTATTGTTGGGATCGTAGGTACAACGCTAGTGAATCAGTCAATTTACGATGCATTAACTGTGTTACAGCATCGTGGCCAAGATGCGGCGGGTATTTGTACCATAGAAAGCAATCGTTTTCGTTTGCGAAAGGCGAACGGGTTAGTCAAGGATGTCTTTGAAGCAAAACACATGCAGCGTTTGCAAGGTACGGTTGGTATCGGCCATGTTCGTTATCCTACCGCTGGCAGTTCAAGTGCATCGGAAGCTCAGCCTTTTTATGTTAACTCACCCTTTGGTATCACATTGGCGCACAATGGCAATCTCACCAATGCGGAAGAGGTGCGTAAAAAGCTGTTTGAAAAAGATCGCCGTCATATCAATACCACATCAGATTCAGAAGTCTTACTCAATGTGTTAGCTCATGAAATCGACTCGGTAGAACATGAAGTGACCCCAGAAGAGGTTTTCCGTGCAGTGGCTAATGTTCACCGTACTATTCGTGGTGCTTATGCGGTTACCGCGATGATCATAGGCCACGGAATGATTGCTTTTCGTGATCCTAATGGTATTCGTCCTCTTTGTTTAGGTAAACGAGAAGTCGGTAGCCGAACAGAGTATATGGTGGCTTCTGAATCTGTCGCCTTAGACGCGGTTGGTTTCCGCTTTATGCGTGATATCGCTCCTGGTGAAGCAATTTATGCTACTTTTGATGGCCAGCTTTTCACTCAACAATGTGCGCAAAATCCAGTGCTGAATCCGTGTATTTTTGAGTATGTCTATTTTGCTCGTCCAGATTCGTTTATTGATAAAATCTCGGTTTATAGTGCACGAGTTGAAATGGGTAAGATACTCGGCCAGCGGATCAAAGAAAACTTCAGCGATCTCGATATTGATGTGGTGATTCCTATTCCTGAAACCTCGTGTGACATTGCCTTACAGATAGCCCAAGCCATCGATATCCCTTATCGGCAAGGTTTTGTTAAAAACCGTTATGTTGGGCGAACGTTTATCATGCCTGGTCAGCAGCAGCGCAAAAACTCTGTGCGTCGTAAACTAAACGCCATTCGCTCTGAATTTAAAGATAAAAATGTATTATTGGTTGATGATTCCATCGTTCGTGGTACGACATCTGAGCAAATTATTGAAATGGCGCGTGACTCTGGTGCTAAAAAAGTGTATCTGGTTTCAGCGGCTCCTGAGATTCGTTTTCCTAATGTGTATGGTATTGATATGCCAAGTGCAAATGAATTAATTGCTCATGGTCGTGATGCTGATGCCATATGCAGACAAATTGGCGCCGATGGTTTAATTTTCCAAACACTACCTGACTTAATTGCAGCCGTAGGTGCGGGTAATCCAGATATTGCTCAGTTTGAAGCTTCAGTCTTTAATGGTGAGTATGTCACTGGCGATATAGATCAACAATATTTAGATTTTCTAGCTTCATTGCGCGGTGAGGATGTGAAGACGTTATCGGAACTGCAACAAGATCTGGCTAATTTAGAGTTACATAACGAAGGGGCTTAAGGAGCCGTTAACGGATATATTGCGGCTGCAAACTGCAAGGATATAGTGATCAAAAAAGAGCGTGGATTAAACGCTCTTTTACTTTAATAAGATCAACAGCCCTAACAGCAGCTATAAAATCATCGCAGCTAGCCAGCCAAAAGCAATTAACGGAAGGTTATAGTGGATAAAAGTTGGTACCACTGTTTCCCAAATGTGTTCGTGTTGTCCATCGGCATTGAGACCAGAAGTTGGACCTAAGGTGGAATCAGAGGCAGGAGAACCTGCATCACCGAGGGCAGCGGCAGTTCCAACTAAAGCGATCGTTGCCATGGGTGAAAACCCAAAAGCTAAGCAAAGTGGGACATAAATCGTCGCAATGATCGGAATGGTGGAGAAAGAAGATCCTATCCCCATCGTGACAAGAAGGCCAACGACCAGCATCAACAGGGCCGCGAGTGGTTTATTATCGCCAATACTGGTTGAAAGGGCGCTAACCAGTGACTCGACACCACCAGTGGCTTTCATCACAGCAGCAAAGCCTGCCGCAGAAATCATTATGAAGCCAATCATGGCCATCATGTGTACACCTTTAGTAAACACATCATGGGTCTCTTTCCAAGCAATTACCCCACCAAAAGTAAAAATCATAAAACCCGCTAAAGCACCAATGATCATTGAGCCGGTGGTGAGTTGCACGGCTAATGCGGCAAGAATACCTAGAGTGGCAGTAACAAGATGTTTACGATTAATGCTGTTAGTGTCTTGCTCTTGAATCGTGGTTAATTCGGTTACTTGGTATTGACGAGGCTTACGATAAGTAAAGAAAACCGCGATTAATAAACCGAGCAACATCCCCAAACCAGGCAGCAACATCGCCATTGGCACTTGAGCAGCGGTTACGCCATCTAAGCCATTATCACGAAGATTTTTCAGCAAAATGTTATTGAGGAAAATACCACCAAAGCCGACGGGCAAAATCATATAGGGAGTAATTAAACCAAAAGTCAGCACACAAGCAATCATACGTCGATCAATGTTTAACTTTGCAAACACGGCCAGTAAGGGCGGAATGAGAATAGGAATGAAGGCAATATGTACCGGGATGACGTTCTGTGAAGACATAGCCATCAACAGCAGGGCGACCAATACCACATATTTTAAGCCTAGGCTTGCCACATGATTATCTTCACCCTGTAGACGTTTAATCACACTGTGCGCCAGTATATCGGTGATCCCTGAACGCGAAATTGCTACCGCGAAAGTACCTAGCATCGCATAGCTAAGGGCAATGGTAGCACCGCCACCTAAACCGCTCTCAAATGCCGCAATTGATTCGTTTAAACTCATACCGGCAATAAGGCCACCGACCATGGCACTGAACGTCAGTGCGACCACTACATTAATGCGCATCAAAGCTAAAATCAGCATGACGCACACTGAAATAACAACAGGGTTCATAAGTATCTCAATTAATCAGTTGTGTTTGCTTGGTCGGCTAACGGCCAGCCACCAAGCGCTTTCCATTTATTAATAATTCCGCAAAATAACTCTGCGGTTTGTTGGGTATCGTAAAGAGCAGAGTGTGCCTCACGATTATCGAACGCCATCCCCGCGGCTTTACAAGCTTTGGCTAATACGGTTTGTCCATAAGCTAAACCACTTAAGGCTGCCGTATCAAAAGTCGCAAAAGGATGAAAAGGGACACGTTTTAATTTACAGCGCTCATTCGCGGCCATCATAAAACTATGATCAAACGTGGCGTTATGGGCAACAATGATTGCACGACTGCATTCAGCGGCTTTTTGTTCTTTACGCACTTGTTTATAAATTTCTTTTAGGGCGTACTCTTCGCTTACCGCACCTCTTAGAGCGCTATAGGGGTCACGGATACCATTAAACTCTAAAGCGGCTTGTTCAATATTGGCTCCCTCAAAAGGCTCAATATGAAAATGCAAAGTAGAGGCAGGATGAAGATCACCGTGCTCATCCATACGTAAAGTAATGGCGCAAATTTCAAGTAGTGCGTCAGTTTGTGGGTTAAATCCTGCGGTTTCTACATCGATAACTACCGGAAAATAGCCTCTAAAGCGTTTATTTAACGCCAATGCATCATTATTAACAGTCATGTCAGCCTAAACTAAGTGATAAGAACAACATTATTACAGATTCTCAGGATGATAAAAACCAAATCACGGGAATTAATTGATTTTTAAAAATACATCGTGGCCGAGTTTTTGCATGTTAGAATTAAGCTAATCATCGCTTTGACATAGTCAGAAAGCCGTCGACCGTCATTAACTCGAATGAGT
This sequence comes from Vibrio sp., assembly GCA_007124475.1. Classification (GTDB taxonomy): domain Bacteria; phylum Pseudomonadota; class Gammaproteobacteria; order Enterobacterales; family Vibrionaceae; genus Vibrio. Next base: position 9,078 of record SLFB01000068.1, read on the forward strand.
GGATAAAGAGAAAAGTCATGAAGAAATGGGCGTTAATTGGTGTGGGGATACTGGGATGCCTCCATGGAGGTAGTGTTATCGCCGCCAGTAAACAATATGTTGCCACTCCCCAGCAATCAACGTGGCAAATGGTGGTGAATACGCCGCTAGAATGCCAGTTAGTTCATCCTATCCCGAATTTTGGTGATGCTGTATTTACTTCCCATGCCAGTAAGCGAATCAATTTAGACTTTGAATTAAAGATGCGGCGTCCGATGGGGGAAACACGCGATGTCAGTTTGATCTCTATGCCGCCACGTTGGCGACCTGGTGAAGGCGCTGAACGGATCACCACTATCCAGTTTTTCCAGCAGTTTGATGGTTACATTGGTGGTCAAAATGCTTGGGCTCTATTGAGTGAGCTAGAGCGGGGACGCTATCCAACCTTTAGTTACCCTGAATGGCAAAGTCGCGATCAGCGGATTGAAGTTATGTTATCCTCGGTGCTATTTCAACCACAATATAATGTGTTCAGTGATTGTATCGCGAATCTTTTGCCGTATAGCTTTGAAGACATCGCTTTTACTATTTTGCATTATGACCGTGGTAATAGCGTTGAATTGAATAAAGCATCGCAACAGCGATTAGCGCAAATCGCCGAGTACATTAAGTATAATCAAGATATTGACTTAGTTTTAGTGGCGACTTACACCGACACCAGCACGGGACGTAATGAGAGCCAAAGTTTATCGGAAAGACGCGCAGAAGCCTTACAACGTTATTTTCAACAGTTAGGCTTGCCGGAAGATAGGATTCAAATTCAAGGCTATGGCCAACGTCGGCCGATTGCTGACAACGCTTCACCGCTCGGACGAGATCAAAACCGTCGTGTGGTTATTTCCTTGGGACGGACTCAATTTTAATCAGTGACTAGTTGACCTTGCTACTGGTAACGTCAGTAGTTGTACTTGGATACCACAACAGAAAACCGCTCATTAAGAGCGGTTTTCTGTTCTCTACCCAAACAAATTGAAGTTGCAGGTAGGCGGCGAGTTGTTTGGATACCGTTAGCCTTCTAGACCAGCACTGGCTTGTTTGTTTTGAATTAATTCAATCATATAGCCATCAGGATCTTTAACAAAGGCAATATGAGTACTTCCGCCTTTAACAGGGCCTGGTTCACGAGTCACATTACCACCCGCAGCTTTAATTGCTTCACAGGTTGAGTAAATATCATCAACACCGATCGCAATATGTCCATAAGCATTACCCATCTCATAGTCGGCGACTCCCCAGTTATAGGTAAGCTCTATCACCGCACCTGTCGACTCGTCTCCATAACCTAAGAAAGCAAGCGTATACTTATATTCGCTGTTCTCACTTTGGCGAAGTAATTTCATTCCCATGATTTGAGTATAAAACTCGATTGACCGATCTAAATCTCCGACACGTAGCATAGTGTGAAGAATGCGATTATTTGACATAACGTGCTCCTAGCGCAGTGAATGATGATCCCATATTGAATGAAAAGCTGCCGTGCTCGTGGTTATTAGTTCATCAGCTATACTTTCCCTAGTCTTGGCTAGGCACTACTTAAAGTAGCAGGGGCGTTAATGTTCTTAGCCGATAACGCCGTCGAATTCAACGCCCTTGTATATCTTATGATAGCTAGTAACTCACTTGTGATCGGCAACTGCAAGTAGTTGGGATACAAGCAATGATTTTAACTTACTTAATCAGTCAATAGCAAAGTGTGCTTTGCACTAAAAACAGCCTAGAGCTATCTTTAATTTATGAAAA
>SLFB01000273.1 GCA_007124475.1 Vibrio sp.
TATCACCCTTTCTAACTCTAAAATACGAATGGGATCTGACCGGATAAACTGAGGAATTTCATTCTCCTCAAGACGAACCCGCCCCAGCGTGCGGGTTAGCTCTGCCATCTGCATTTTATGTTGCTTGGCATCATCACCGACGACTAAAGCACGCTTTGCCACTTGTGCAGAGAGTGTGAGAAACAAATCCGACACATCCGCTAAAGGATCATCCAGTGCGACGAATAAACCGCAGTTTTGCTCCGGCAAATCTTGCAAATAATCAAAATGGCTGCCGACGGCTTTGTCGGCGACGAATTTGAATTCAGCATCCGCAGCAGTATCGTCTTTCTCAACGGGTAATAAAGGGGTACAGGTGGCGGTAAAAATATCCTGCTCAGCCGGCGTTCCAATGTCTGCCACATAGTCTTCAAGATACTGAGCAAAATGCGCATGAGGGTGAGTACCATTGGACTCAAACTGTTTAAGGCTCACTTTTCGCATCACAGCATCACGGCTGCTGCTATTAGCACACATATGCTCGCACACTCGCCACGTCCATCGTTGATGCGCATAACCGATAGAGAGCGTGTGTTGGGCAGGGTAAAGTAAGCAACTTTTGCTTTCACCTTTCGAGCCGCGCTCGTGGGCGGGTTTGCTTGCCTCATCGTCAGACCACTCAATTTTGGTCAAGGTGCTGCCAACCACTTGATATTCGTCCAGTGTTTTCGCGGTTTCATCATACACATAAAGCCAACCATCACGCAGTTGCCTTAAGGTGTAGCTGCGCTGCTTGGTAGAGAATCGGCCTTTCCATTGTTGATCCACTTTGGGTAAAGGGTGCAATGCTTGACCTTGCTCATCATAAACATCAAAGGCGTAACGAACAGGGATTATCCCTAATAACGGCTGTTTAAAAGGACATGCACTGGCTGGATTTTGCGCATCATTGGTCTGCCCGGTTTTCGCAGCTTGATTGGGATTACTCATCCTTGAATCTCCTGTGATGATTGTGAATAGTGATAAGCCAGCTCGGCGGCAGCTTCAATGCGTTGCGAAGGCGTACGACTTGAAGCCTGATGCAACAGAGGATCAATCTCGGGATACTTCCCTTTTTCAAGAGCATCAACGCCTAAAAAACCCAATACATTAAAAAACAGCATTAAATCTCGCTCACTACTAAAGCCTTGCTGGTAAGCCCATTGCGCATGACGATGAAATACTTCAGGATCAGACTGCCACTGCTGCGCTAACTCAGGAAACCACCGCTGCACGTGCTGCTCGAGCGTTTCTAAGGTATTAAGCCATGTGATATCGCCAAGACGTTGCCACTGCTCATCGGTTAACTTGAGTCGTGCATGAGTGTCCTGAGTCGCCGTCAGATCTGGTCGTTGCACATATTGCCAGCCTTGACGTGTCGGCAACCAAGCTCGATGGATCACTTTCCACAGCGGTTGGCATTGGGTACTCAAAAGTACATACGCGCATTCACTGTTCGCCATTTTCAGAAACACCGTTGAACCATAAGGGGATTCCACTTGGATCAAACGACGCAGTTGTTCAGCTATGTCTTCAATAGTGTCCAGAGAAGTAAAAAAGAATCCCGCTAACCCTTGATTCTGCTCAAGGAACCAGGTTTTAACTGCATCCGTTGCCAAAACCAGATAAGGAGATACCGCTTGAAGCTGATCAAAAGGCGGAAAAAGGTACAAAGGCTCCAACACTAACTCACCAGATAAAGCGTACAACGCTTGTGCTAGATGGCTGATTTGAGCACCATCCACCAAAAGGTAAAGCCTTTCTTGTGCCTGCATTTCCATTTCTGGAACCGTGCTCGCTAAACGAGGGGGAGCAAAAGACATTAATGAACTCATGACTTTCCTGCTACCTCTTCACACACTTCACAGATGGGATCGGGGCCTTTTAGCGCTTCAATTTGCTGTGCCTTAAGTAAAGGTGACACCGACTCCTGAGTTGAGGTTATTGTAGCCAGTTCAATCTCTTGCGGCGCTTGGGGGGCATTAATCCCTTGTGGCAACTCGGCCATTTTACCGCCATAGCCAGAGCCGCTGCCTGCGCTACCGCCGGAGTTTAAATTAATGGCCGCGCCCACCACATGCACACCGCCAGCATCGACTTTGACAAAACTGCCGCCCGCTTGAATGGTAATTTCACTCCCTGCGTCTAACACCAGTTTATTACCCGCTTTTAAATGCACTTCATTGCCAGCGTCCATCACCATCTTATCCGCTACTTTTTGCTGTAGTGCACCGCCAACCTCGACACTTTGGTCTTGACCGACTTTCAAGCGACGCTCGCCATCCACCGTCAGATGCTGATGATGGTGGATATGGCTAAACTGGTCGTTCTCTACCGTCAGGTGCTTATCGTGTTTAATGTGCATCGTCGCATCATTAAGCACCAACCCCTCAACATCCTTTTGTGCATGCAGGTAGATTTTCTCTTGCCCGGCTTGGTCTTCAAAACTCAGTTCGTTAAACCCTTCCCCTTGGTGGCTTTCACTGCGCAGCACCGTTTTGGTTTTGTGCTCTGGCAAAGGGTAAGGCGGTTGGTTGGTCGCGTGATAGGTGCGACCGGTGACGATAGGCTGGTCAGGGTCACCGTTTAAAAACTCTACAATCACTTCATGACCCACTCGCGGAATAGCCATCATGCCGTATTGACTGCCTGCCCAACCTTGTGACACTCGCACCCAACAAGAGCTGTGCTCATCACCGTTCGAGTATCTGTCCCACGGAAAATGCAGCTTAACGCGGCCATGTTCATCACAGAAGATTTCTTCGTTTTCCGGACCGACCACCATCGCGATACACGGACCATCCACTTGCGGTTTCA
>SLFB01000344.1 GCA_007124475.1 Vibrio sp.
GCAAGATTCACCGAAGCACGACGAATGGCATCGGGCCCCATACGTGCACCAGAACGACCTGATGTCGCCATATCTAAAGGCACACCCAGTACCACGACATCTGCGTCGCTATCGAGCGGGTTCCTCATATATGGACGACGGACAAAGGTCATCGCATTGGAGTAGAGTGAATAATCAGTTTTCGTGAACAAATCATTCATTTAAAAATCCTCTAAATAAGTATAACCACTCAAGCCTTGCTCAAGTTCCGCTAACACCATATCCTGCTCTACCAAGGCCACCCGCTGACTGACCAATTGACGATAATTGGCACGAATGGCATCAACATCAATGTGTACATAGCGCATCATGTCTTCCACTGTATCGCCTTCATTGATTGAAGTGATCTCTGTTTCTCCATTATCAGCAATATTGACCACCACACTGTGGGTATCACCGAACAGGTTATGCATGTCACCCAGAATTTCCTGATAAGCACCGACTAAGAAAAAGCCCATTAAATACGGTTTATCTTTTGACCATGCTGGTACAGGTAATGTGGTTTCAATCCCTTGCCCTTCGACATATTGCTCAATCGCACCATCTGAATCACAGGTAATATCCAGCATAACCGCACGGCGATCTTCAACATTGTGTAGATCAGACAAAGGCAGTACTGGGAACACTTGATCAATCCCCCATGCATCCGGTAATGATTGAAATAAAGAGAAGTTGACAAAGAATTTGTCGGCTAATCTTTCTTGCAACTCATCGAGTATTGGGCGATGGAAACGGTTCTTAGTGCTCATTTTCAAGCGTAATTCATAGTAAATACGCAGTGAAAGCTGCTCAATCCATGCACGATGTTGTAAGTTGATCACACCCGAAGCAAACAGAGTGTGCGCTTCTGATAAATCACTTTGTGTATCATTATAAATTTCAATTAATGCACGCGCATCAGTACCTTCACGTAAGGTTTCCCAACTGCGCCACATATTTTGCATCAGTACTGGTGCATCGGTTTCTGGCTCACTTATATGCTCGGGCATATAGGCTTCAGTACCAATAACATTGGTGATCAATACCGCATGATGAGCCGTAATTGAACGGCCTGACTCTGAAATAATAATCGGTTTCGGTTGGTCATACAGATTACACATATCGGCCACGACATTAACAATGTTCCTTGCATATTCTTGTAGGCCATAGTTCATCGAATTCGATGATTGACTTCGTGTACCATCATAATCAATCGCTAAACCGCCACCGACGTCAAAGTAGTCAATTTTTGCGCCAAGCTCTCTGAGTTCACAATAAAAACGAGCCGCTTCATTGACGCCATTGCGTACATCACGAATATTGGCCATTTGTGAACCCAAGTGGAAATGCACTAACTGCAAAGCCTCCAATTGGTTTTCTGAGCGTAAACGTTCGACAACCGTTAATACTTGTGATGCCGCTAAGCCGAATTTAGACTTTTCACCACCACTCGACTGCCATTTACCAGCCCCTTGCGATGCAAGACGGATCCGTAATCCTAAGCGAGGTTTAACACCAAGACTTTTCGCTTCTTTAAGGATGACATCCAGTTCTGACAATTTTTCTAATACAATGAATACTTTATGGCCTAACTTTTCACCAATTAAAGCTAAACGAATGTATTCACGATCTTTATAGCCATTACAAACAATGACTGAGCTGGCTTGTTGCGCCATCGCTAACACAGCAAGAAGCTCTGGCTTACTGCCGGCTTCAAGGCCTAGCTGCTTAGTCTCTAACTTAGCTTGGCTGGCGAGTATTTCATCCACCACTTCTTTTTGTTGGTTAACTTTTATCGGATACACCAACAAGTATTTATTAGGGTAATCACACTCTTCGATCGCTTGATTAAAAGCATCACAGATATTATGCACACGTTGGTGCAGGATCTGTGGGAAACGAACTAATACTGGAAGATTAAGATTATGAGCTTCAAGTTGTTTAACTATCGTACTCAACGCCGTAGGATGAGCATTATCTTTTCTTGGCGAAACCGTTACTTCACCATGATCATCAATGCCATAAAAACCCTGGCTCCAATAATGCACATTATAGTCAGCACGAACACGATCTAATTTGGATGATTTTTCCACTGGATATCTCACAAAAACAGAGAGAATGTAGTGACAGCCAAACTTTGCCATCACACCTGACACCCTAAATGTCACGCGCTTTATCGGTGAAAAGAGAGGGTGTGTCTAATGATAATAATTTGTCGTTAAGACAAGCTTTGATTATGGGCACCAGTGATGGCTAAAAATCATTGAAATCTCTATTTCCTACCAGTTCATTATTGATCCAACCGGCTGTTATATAAGCTATATTCTCAACAAACTGGAAGTTATAAGTAGGCGGAAAATGCGTGGCACGTTTGTCTAGGACAAATTTGGACAGCCAAACCATAGGCTGGCCTTTGGTGAGAGCCACGGATGGCCCTCATAATCCCAATGAGCATAGACACACTATCTAATTGGCAAAAGAACGCAGCAGTCAACACTGCTGCAACTCAAGTAGGAAGGGATAAGTAGTAGGTCCACGATTAGCTATTGGACACTAGAGCATTAAATTTTTTGTTACCAAATAATGACTCAAAATCTGGCTCCTCAATAATTAACTCTCGCATAGAGGGACTAATTTCAATCGCGCGTTGAATATCTTCCAGCGCTTGCTCTTCAGCACCTAAGCGAGCATAAGCACAAGCCCTTTGGTACAAAGCTGGGCCATTATGGTTATCAAGCTCTAGAACCCGATTACATAGACTCATCGCCCAATGATATTCTTGCATCTCCA
>SLFB01000008.1 GCA_007124475.1 Vibrio sp.
CCATCGCCTTAATTTTTTTTTTTTTTTTAAACATCGGTGTTGAAGCGCGGATTGTAGTCACATCATAGGTTTCGATATGGTAAATTACATCACGTATCGCGTCTAAGCCTTCTTGAATGGTGTAAGTCATTTCATGATGGATAGTACCTATTTTATTAGCGACTTCACGAGCGGCTTTTAAATCTGGAGCCCCCTCCAAACCAATCGCAAAAGAGTGTAATTGTGGCCACCATGCGGCAGATTTTTCATCGTCTTCAATACGCATGGCTGCATAACGCTTTGCAATGGCGGAAGTAATCGACGAGTCCAGCCCGCCAGAGAGTAAGACACCATAAGGGACATCGGTCATTAATTGACGCTTGACTGCTGACTCCAGCGCTTCTGTTAGTTCAGCTTTACTTGAAACATTATCGTGTACCGCACTGTAATCATTCCAATCACGTACATAATAGCGATAAGGCTCTGATTCAGTAGAGCTGAAGTAATGACCAGGAGGAAACTCACTAATCGATTTACAAACGGGGACCAGAGCTTTCATTTCAGAAGCAACATAGTAGTTACCGTGCTCATCATGGCCTTGGTAAAGCGGAATGATGCCGATATGATCACGGCCAATCAAGAATTGGTCCTTTTCTTGGTCATAAAGCGCAAAAGCAAAAATACCGTTAAGCTCTTCTAATAAGTCAGCGCCTTTATCTTGGTAAAGGGCTAGGATCACTTCACAGTCTGAATCGGTTTGAAAATCGTAGCTATCTTGATAACGGGCACGGATCTCTTTGTGGTTATAGATCTCACCATTCACCGCAAGAATAAGTTTTTTATCCGGGCTATAAAGTGGCTGAGCTCCGCTATTTAACCCGACAATGGCTAAGCGTTCATGGGCAAGAATAGCCCGCTCAGAAGCAAAGATTCCCGACCAGTCCGGCCCACGATGGCGTAGCTTTTTAGACATTTCTAGGGCAACTGTTCGTAATGCGCTGGCATCACTTTTAATGTCTAAAATACCAAAAATCGAACACATACCGCTTCCTTAATTAGATGTCGTTTAATCAGATAACTACAATCTGCCATTCTGATTAAAAAAAGCAACACTTAGCTATGATTTATTTTGTTTGGAATTGCCTTTGGTGGATTTAATTTAATAAAAGTGCTTTTTTGGTGAAGTGTTTCTAATTGCTGATGGATAACTCGACAGTTAACATTAGCGTTCGAGATTTTCTAGCTTGAAGCTAACTTGAAGTTGCACTGGTGGTGGCTGCCCCTTCAAGTGGTTTAGGTCTATGCTTTGCAGTGAGAGAAATTTGCCCCCGTAGCAGAGGCTTCAATTGAGGGGGGGCAAGGAGCTGCTTGCTGCTTATTGCTATACGTTAGCCGTCGCCGCTTGTTATTAATCTTCTAGTAGTTTTTGTAATAGCACACCATTGAGCATGGCGCGTTTGATCATCGCAAAAGCACCAATAGTAGGATATTGGGTTAGACTCGATGCCACTATAGGTAATTGATGATGAAAGGCACGTAGCGATTGATTTTCCACATTTCGAACAATGGCTGGGAAAATAATGTCTTGCGCATTAGTGATGGTGCCGGCAACAATAATTTTTTGTGGGTTAAATAAGTTAATTGTCATTGCGATGGCTTTACCCAGGTAATTACCCACGCGAATTAAGGCTTGTTTTGCAAGCTCATCGCCTTGAAGTGCATGTTGACAAATAATTTCAATGCTGAGTTTAGGGACTTCAGATAGGCTTGACGGATAGCCTTGCTGAAGACGTTGTGTTACTTGAGATACGATGGCTGGGTTGCTCGCTACGGTTTCTAAGCAGCCAAAATTGCCACATTGGCACAGTTCACCAAGTGGATCAATTTGAATATGGCCAATTTCACCGACGTTACGATTACTACCAAGAAAGACTTGCCCGTTAACGATAATGCCAGCCCCTGTACCACGGTGAATACTGACTAAGATGGAGTCTTTACAGTCTTGACTAGCACCAAAGTAGTGTTCTGCGAGAGCCATTCCTCTGACATCATTACCCACAAAGCACTCCACATGAAAATGATCACGAATGATGTCGCCAAGACCGAGAGAATCGATCTTAATATTCGGCATATATTCAACCACTCCACTTTCAGGATTAACCAGGCCTGGCAGGATGATACCAATAGCGATCAGTTGTTTAATTTGATTTTTTTGCTGGTTAATAAATGCTCTTAAATATTGAGTGAGTCCATCAATCAATTGAGCTTGATGTGTGTAGTGAAATGGATAGGCGGCGCTAGCGAGTTCTTGCCCTGATAAATTGTATAAAGCTAATTGAATGTAGTCACGCCCCAGTCTCACTGCAACGGAGTGAAATGGTTCAACTTCAGTGGTTAAAGAGATAGCCCGTCGTCCGCCAGTGGAGGCCTGTTGTGCCACTTCTTTTATTAGGCCTCTTTCCATCAATTGACGAGTGATTTTAGTGACACTTGCTGGTGCAAGTTGGCTAATATCGGCAACTTGAATCCGTGAGATAGGACCTTGTTGATCGATTAAACGATAAACTGCTGCGCTGTTGAGTTGTTTAACAAGATCTACATTACCGATTTGACCGCCATTCATCATTACTTTTGCTCGTATTGTCCATTTATCACAATTGCTTTGACCTTAAACTCATGATCGAAAGCGGTTAGGTTAGCGACATAGCCGGGTTTTACTTTACCTAACTGTTTATCAAGGCCAATTGCTTTAGCCGGATATAAACTCGCCATTCTTAATGCTTCGTCTAGGGCAATGCCTACATGTTCTACAGTATTCTGTACAGCTTCAATCATAGTTAATGCCGAACCACCCAGCGTACCATTCTCATCAACGCACTTACCATTGCGGTAATATACTTTCTTACCGACAAAAATAAAGTAATCCATCTCAGCACCTGCTGGAGCTGTGGCATCGGTCACTAATACTAACTTATCGCCTTTTATTTTATGAGCAATTCTAATATTGGCGTAATCGACATGGAAACCGTCAGCTATGATTCCAGCATAAACATCAGGAGTATCATAAATAGCACCAACCACGCCAGGTTCGCGTCCCGTAGACGGTGTCATAGCATTAAAAAGGTGAGTAGCAAAAGATATACCGGCAGAAAACCCTTCGCGAGCTTGATGATAAGTGGCGTTACTGTGGCCGATAGAGACAATGATTCCAGCTTCAACTAACTGCTCAATATGGCGTAAATTATTGTTTTCTGGAGCGAGTGTTACCTTAGTCACCACATCATTATTCTGGCAAATGAAATCAATCATCGCTTGATCAGATTGACGAATAAAGTCAGCACTATGAATCCCTTTTTTCATTACATTCAAATAAGGTCCTTCAAGATGAAGACCAAGGGATTGATGCGGATGTTGGTTTTGGTATTCACGTTGTGCGGTGATAGCTTGCTGAATATCCTGATCGGAGGAAGTAATCAGCGTCGGTAGAAAACTGGTACAGCCTGATTTGAGATTCGCTTGATGCATGATTTCGATAGTTGCCGCACTAATCTGATCATTAAACATGACTCCACCACAACCATTGAGCTGTAAATCAATAAATCCAGGGCAAAGATTAGCCCCTTGCAGATCAATCGTTTTGATGGCGGTTGGAAGTTGATCGATAGGACAGACAGCGTTAATGATGTTGTCATTCACGATAACAGCATGGTCAATGAGTCGCTCACGACCCGTGTAGATTTTACAGTTTATGAGTGCATACATAATCAGTGAATCCTTGTTTATCGAGTGGGTATATACCTTTCTACTTGAAGCTATAGCGATGTTGGCCGCGTTCATTTTTCCCAAGTACATAGTCTGGCGATATTGATTGGAATCAACGTTCATTTATAACGCCAAGTCGTTTTGTTATCAGGTGACTTTTCTGTCAATCATAACTTCATTAGTTTGTTTTTTTATATGGTAAAATAAGTTTTATGATCCTGCTAGCAAATTTACTTTAATTGGCGTTTTTCTAGTGATAATGATCACAGTTGATAAGGTTTTAATTTGTGGTGCAAAATTAATGGCATAAACTGACAGTAACTAAATTGGGCAAGCAAAATAAGTTGTCCAATGCATACAAAAGTCCTTATAGGGGGAATTTAAAGTGAATATTCTTGGATATTTTCAAAAGGTAGGTAAGGCCCTGATGGTGCCTGTCGCAACCTTACCAGCGGCAGCCATTTTGATGGGTGTTGGCTACTGGATTGACCCAACAGGGTGGGGGGCTAACTCGGCGTTAGCGGCGTTCCTCATTAAAGCAGGTGCGGCGATCATTGATAATATGTCGGTCTTGTTTGCCATTGGTGTTGCATTCGGTATGTCAAAAGATAAAGATGGCTCAGCAGCCTTGGCGGGATTTGTTGGCTTTTTAGTGGTGACGACCTTGCTCTCACCAGGAACGGTAGCCCAAATTCAAGGTATTGAGCTTGACGAAGTACCTGCAGCCTTTGGCCGAATTAACAACCAATTTGTTGGTATCTTAGTTGGTATCGTATCCGCTGAAATTTATAATCGTTACTCAACGGTTGAATTACATAAAGCGCTGGCCTTTTTCTCAGGTAAGCGATTAGTCCCTATTTTGACCTCTTTTGCAGGGATCGTGATTGCATTTGTACTAATGTACATTTGGCCAGTGGTGTTTAGTGGTTTAGTTTCTTTTGGTGAATCTATTCAAGGTTTGGGAGCTACAGGTGCCGGTATCTATGCCTTTTTCAACCGCTTACTGATTCCCGTTGGGTTGCACCATGCATTGAACTCCGTATTTTGGTTTGATGTTGCAGGTATTAATGATATTCCTAATTTCCTTGGCGGTGCCAAATCGATCGCTGAAGGGGTAGCAATTCCTGGTGTGACTGGCATGTACCAAGCTGGATTCTTCCCGATCATGATGTTTGGTTTACCTGGCGCTGCATTGGCTATTTATCATACCGCTACTGCCAAAAATAAAGAAAAAGTTGCTGGAATTATGATTGCAGCGGGCTTTGCTTCCTTTTTTACCGGAGTGACAGAGCCGCTAGAGTTTTCCTTTATGTTCCTTGCACCGCTATTGTATCTATTGCATGCGGTGTTAACCGGAATTTCAGTATTTATTGCAGCTTCAATGCAGTGGATTGCCGGTTTTGGATTCTCAGCGGGATTGGTGGATATGGTGCTATCGTCACGTAATCCATTGGCAGTGCAATGGTATATGCTCATTGTGCAAGGCTTGGTCTTCTTTGTTATTTACTACGTAGTTTTCCGCACAGTCATTTTAAAGTTTGGCTTAAAGACACCGGGTCGTGAAGACGATGATGAGGCCTCTTCTTCAGTAAAAGGTTCGGCTGAATCTTCAGAACTTGCCAAGCAGTACTTAGCGGTTCTTGGTGGTTACGAAAACCTATCAAATATTGATGCTTGTATCACGCGTTTACGACTAACCGTTAAAGACATGTCATTGATTGATGAAAAGCAACTTAAAGATCTTGGTGCCATGGGGGTAGTTAAGCTTGGTAGCAATAATCTACAGGTGATTCTTGGTCCGTTAGCTGAAATCATTGCTGGTGAGATGAAAGCTCAGGCGACAAAATCCCAATAACTAATTGATAATTATATTTGATTCTTTGCCCTAAGCCTTCACATTTGTGAAGGCTTTTGTATTAGTCATGGTTAGCCTTAGCGCGAAAGGCTCATTTTTGTCGAATAGTGATTAAAGTTGTAGTGCTTGCCGCCTACCTGAAACTCCAAGTTGTTTGGGTATAGCGATGGTTATTTTGTTGGTGCAAAACACATCAATGCAGAGAGAAAATGACTTTATCTGATAAATATTAGGTTCAAAACGGCGGTTTCTATTGTTAATTCGAGCGGAATTGTGGATGATTGGTAGCAATAGCTATGTAAGGTCTGCCTTTCTCTGTCGTCTCGTTGCATAGCGAACTATTTCTGACAATACTAATAAATTTTGAGGTGCTATAGATGAGTGAAGCCGAGGCTCGTCCATCGAACTTCATTCGCCAAATCATTGATAAAGATTTAGCGGATGGTAAACACACTAGCGTACAAACTCGTTTTCCACCAGAGCCGAATGGTTATCTGCATATTGGTCATGCAAAATCGATCTGTCTGAATTTTGGTATTGCTCAAGACTATCAAGGCCAGTGTAATCTTCGTTTTGATGACACTAACCCTGAAAAAGAAGATCTAGAGTACGTTGAATCGATTAAAAAAGATGTCAATTGGCTTGGTTTTGAGTGGTCTGGTCAGGTTCGTTATTCATCAGATTATTTTGACCAACTGTATCAATACGCGGTTGAACTGATCAATAAGGGGCTAGCTTATGTTGAGGAGCTAAGCCCAGACCAGATTCGCGAGTACCGTGGCACATTAACCCAAGCGGGAAAAAATAGCCCGTATCGCGACCGTCCAGTAGAAGAAAATTTAGACCTATTTGAAAAAATGCGAGCGGGTAAATTTGCTGAAGGTCAAGTTTGTTTGCGTGCGAAAATCGATATGGCATCATCATTCATGGTGATGCGTGACCCAGTATTGTATCGTGTACGTTTTGCGCAACACCACCAAACGGGTGACAAGTGGTGCATCTATCCAATGTATGATTTCACTCATTGTATCTCTGATGCTCTTGAGGGAATTACTCACTCGTTATGTACACTGGAATTCCAAGATAACCGTCGTTTATACGATTGGGTATTGGATAATATTACTATTGATTGCCATCCAAGACAGTATGAATTTAGCCGTCTAAATTTAGAATATACTGTGATGTCAAAGCGTAAGCTGAATCAATTAGTCACAGAAAAGCTGGTGCAAGGCTGGGATGACCCTCGAATGCCAACCATTTCTGGTTTACGTCGTCGTGGTTTTACTTCTGCTTCTATTCGTGAGTTTTGTAAACGTATCGGCGTAACTAAACAAGATAATATGATTGAGTTTAGCTCACTTGAATCTTGCATTCGTGATGATCTCAATGAAAACGCGCCTCGTGCAATGGCGGTATTGGATCCAGTGAAAGTAGTGATTGAAAATTTTGCACCCGATACTGTTGAAGCGCTGACAATTGCCAACCACCCTAACAAGCCAGAGATGGGTGAGCGTGAAGATTTCCGTGAAGAGGCAAACAAAAAATACAAGCGTCTGGTATTGGGCAAAGAAGTACGATTACGCGGTGCTTACATTATTAAAGCTGAGCGGGTTGAAAAAGATCAACAAGGTAATATAACCACTATTTACTGTACATACGACTCAGAAACGCTGGGTAAAAACCCTGCTGATGGTCGTAAAGTAAAAGGGGTAATTCATTGGGTGTCTGCCGCTAAAGGTCTTCCAGCACAAATCCGTTTATACGATCGCTTGTTTACCGTACCGAATCCTGCCGCGGCAGATGATTTTGCGGCAACAATTAACCCTGATTCGTTGATCATCATGCAGGGGTTTGTTGAGCCGAGTCTTAATACAGCTAAGCCTGAATTTGGTTATCAATTTGAGCGGATGGGATATTTCTGTGCAGATAACAAGGATTCTCAACCTGGTGCACTTGTTTTCAACCGCACGGTTGGTTTAAGAGATACTTGGGCTAAAATCAGTCAAGATTAAACCATCGATCACTGCAATCTTAAGCCAACCAATTTAGGTTGGCTTTTTTATATGACAGCGTGCTGATTGGCCACTCATGCTTGGTTGAGTGGCTGTGATTCTTATTATCAAATCACCGTTGAACAAGCTATTTATGTGAGATTTTTGCGATTATTGTAACTAAGGCACATTTTTTGTATTACTGCCTATAGTTTTAATATGTTATTCCGATATATTTAACGAGTTATTGTAATCTGGCTAAAGTTAAATCTGCAGCAGCGTTGAGGTATCCCCTCTTGAGTGTTACTAAAAAGATCCAGTTGGCTCAACGCTTGCCTTCTGACTGCAGAGCTAAATTTGGTTGGTTATATTCATTTTCAAGCAAAGAGCTGATCCTTGTATGTATCATTTTATTAAGCGATGGCTGTTACTCATCACAATAGCGGCTGTGACCCAGGTTTCTACTGTTAATGCAGAAGTTATCCGTCTTATTGGCCCTAGTGGTGAAGAGCAAAACGCGCCAAATTTTAGTCGAGAGATTGTGCGACAATCGCCCGATGCAGCTCAACCGTCACGGTTTTATGGTCCAACGTCAGAGCAAGAAACGCTGTGGTCAATTGCGACTCAGTTACGACCATCTTCGGATGTTTCTGTTCAGCAAACCTTACTCGCTATTTATCGCTTGAATCCACAAGCTTTTGAAAATCAGAATCTGCATAGTTTGATCCCTGGTAGTACATTACGCATCCCATCAAGACAGCAAATCACTCGCTCTAGCACAGAGGAGGCCGTCAATATTATGACGGCGCATCAAGCCCGTTTAGTGCCTGATACCCTACCTGTTGCACAAATTCAGGCTCCTATAGTGCAAGCCCCAGAGCAACCAACGCTTGCTCAGCAACCTGAAGCTGTTATTGAACCGCCAGTTGAAACCGCAACGCCAATACCTGAACCCGTGCCGGAACCGGTTGATGTCAATACTTCCCTGCGTGCTGCTGAAGTGACACAAACTGAATTGATGGCATTGGAAGAGAAGAATCACCAAATGCGCCTACTGCTGGCACAAATGCAATCTCAGGTGAGTGAATTAAAGCATGAGCTAGATGAAGGCAGTCGTATTCGAGCTGAAGTTGAGCGTTTACTGGCAGAGCAAGCTCGTCCTCAAACAGAGGTGAAACCTAATATTTCTAGCTTCGAGCAGCTGTTATCAAAAACGTGGTTTGTTGGATTGTTAGCATTAATACCGGGATTAATCATAGGTGGTGCAGTTCTGTATTTCCTAAATCGCCGTAAATCAGCTGAGCAGTCGGATCCAGAATCTGCGAATACTCAAGACGTTGCCCCTGTATTGAATCCAGAGCAGCAAACTATTCAAGATGATGAAGACCTCCTGAGTGATGATGATATCATTATTGATGATGATTTATTCGGTGAGTCTGAGCCCAAAGAGGAGCTCTACGGTGATGATATGGGCGATGAAGATGTGTTTGCATCGCTTGATGATACCGAGTTGAATTTAGGTGATGATGAAGATGATCCATTTGCTGGCATTGACGATGATGGTGATTTAGATGCTAATTTTACAGAATCATTGGAAAATGAAATTGATCAGATAGAGCAACTTGAGTCTGAACAGAACAATACAGATCAAGAGGAAACAGAACCACTCTCTCAAGATGAAATGAATGCTTTATTGGAAGGTGAAGATGATTTATTGACAGACGGTGGGCTTGACCAATCAATGCTTGATGATCTTCTGATGGAAGAGGATATTGTAGACGAAGACTTAAATTCTGAACCAGAATCTACTCTTGATGAAAGGTTAGAAGCGGCTGATCAGCAAAATCAGGTAGAACAATCATCAAGTGAAATATCTGATGAGCAATTGCTTGCTGATATTGATGATCAGGATCTAGACCTTTCTCTTGATGATAGTACTGAATCGCTCGATGAATTATTAGATGCAAATCAATCTGATAATCAAGGCTCGGGCAGTGAAGAAGATCCTGAACCCGATGCTATCTTTGATGAAGAGTTAGACTCTTTACTGCAAGAGTCAGATTCAGGAGAAGAAGCAGGCCTTGAACCCGATGCGATCTTTGATCAAGAGTTAGACTCTTTACTGCAAGAGTCAGACTCAGGAGAAGAAGCAGGTCTTGAACCCGATGCGATTTTTGATCAAGAGTTAGACTCTTTACTGCAAGAGTCAGACTCAGGAGAAGAAGCGGGTCTTGAACCCGATGCGATTTTTGATCAAGAGTTAGACTCTTTACTGCAAGAGTCAGATTCAGGAGAAGAAGCGGGTCTTGAACCCGATGGGATGGTTGATGAAGAGTTAGACTCTTTACTGCAAGAGTCAGATTCAGAAGATGCAGCGGCTCTCGAGCCCGATGGGATGGTTGATGAAGAGTTAGACTCTTTAGCGCAAGAGCCAGATTCAGAAGATGCAGCGGGTCTTGAACCCGATGCGATGGTTGATGAAGAGTTAGACTCTTTAGCGCAAGAGCCAGATTCAGAAGATGCAGCGGCTCTCGAGCCCGATGGGATGGTTGATGAAGAGTTAGACTCTTTAGCGCAAGAGTCAGACTCAGAAGATGCAGCGGCTCTCGAGCCCGATGGGATAGTTGATGAAGAGTTAGACTCTTTAGCGCAAGAGTCAGACTCAGAAGATACAGCGGGTCTTGAGCCCGATGGGATAGTTGATGAAGAGTTAGACTCTTTAGCCCAAGAGCCAGATTCAGAAGATGCAGCGGGTCTCGATCAGAGTGAACCTATTAAAGAAGAAGACCCTGAAATTCAGCCATTTGATAGTAACGATTTTAAAGACGATTTATTAAATGCCATCCCCGAAAAAGACCCGCTTCTTGATGATGGCGAGGTAGAAGAAAATCAACCCTCATTAGCAAATGATAATTTCGATTTTAATCCTCAAATTGAGGGCGTTGATAGTGTTAAAAATGAACCGATTGCTAATGAATTCGGTATACCGCAAGATGATGACTGGCTGATTGATGATATAGATCAAGACGCGCTGGTCGATAGCTTGGCCCAAGAAAGCGAATCAGAATTAGCAGCGCCGCAGCCGGACGCAGAGCCAGAGCCAGCAGAAACCTTAGATAGCCCAGTATCAGAAGCAGAAGTTTCAGAGCCAGAAGTC
>SLFB01000055.1 GCA_007124475.1 Vibrio sp.
CAATTTCAGGTTAAACATGACAACAAATTATATTTTTGTTACTGGCGGGGTTGTATCCTCTCTAGGTAAAGGTATTGCAGCAGCATCTCTTGCGGCGATTTTAGAAGCTCGTGGTTTAAAAGTAACCATGATGAAGCTTGACCCTTACATCAACGTTGATCCGGGCACAATGAGCCCAATCCAGCATGGTGAAGTGTTTGTCACGGAAGATGGCGCTGAAACTGACCTTGACCTTGGTCACTACGAACGTTTTATTCGTACTAAAATGACTAAGCGCAATAACTTTACAGCTGGTCGTGTTTACGCTGATGTATTACGTAAAGAGCGTCGTGGTGATTACCTCGGTGCAACGATTCAGGTTATCCCCCACATCACGAATGAAATCAAAGACCGCGTACTTGCTGGCTCTGAAGGCCATGATGTGGCGATCGTTGAAGTTGGCGGTACCGTTGGCGATATTGAGTCGTTACCATTTATGGAAGCGATTCGCCAGTTAGCCATTGAAGTGGGTCGTGAGCACGCGATGTTCATGCATCTGACTCTTGTGCCTTATCTTGCTGCCGCTGGTGAAGTGAAAACTAAGCCGACGCAACACTCGGTAAAAGAGCTACTCTCGATTGGTATTCAGCCTGATATTCTGGTTTGCCGCAGCGATCGCGTGATCCCAGCCAATGAACGTAAAAAGATCGCTTTGTTCTGTAACGTACCAGAAAAAGCGGTTATTTCGATGAAAGATGTTGATTCGATCTACAAAATTCCTCAGCTGATCAAATCTCAAGGTTTAGATGACTTAGTCTGTGCTCGTTTTGGGATTACCGCTCCAGAAGCTGATCTGACCGAATGGGAACGAGTGATTTACGAAGACGCGAATCCGACCGGCGAAGTAACCATAGGTATGGTGGGTAAATACATCGAGCTACCAGATGCTTATAAGTCAGTCAATGAAGCACTTAAACACGCAGGTCTTAAGAACCGTTTAAGCGTACATATTAAGTACATTGATTCACAAGATGTTGAAACCAAAGGTGTTGAAGTCCTACAAGGGGTTGATGCTATCTTGGTTCCTGGTGGGTTTGGCGATCGCGGTATTGAAGGGAAAATTCTAGCGGCTCAATACGCGAGAGAAAATAAGGTGCCTTATTTAGGTATCTGCTTAGGGATGCAAGTCGCACTTATCGAATATGCACGCAACGTTGCGGGTATGGAAGGCGCACATTCTACCGAATTTAACGCACAAACTCCGTTCCCTGTTGTCGGCCTCATTACCGAATGGGTTGACGGTGAAGGTAAAGTGGAAGAGCGTACTGAAAGCTCAGATCTCGGCGGTACTATGCGCCTTGGTTCTCAGCTTTGTCATTTAACGAAAGGCACCAAAGCTTATGAATTATATGGTAGTGCTACCATTCATGAGCGTCATCGTCATCGTTATGAAGTAAATAATAATCTTCGTCCGAAAATTGAAAAAGCGGGCTTAAAAGTGTCTGGACTGTCTGCTGATAAAAAACTGGTTGAGGTGATTGAAAATCCAGATCACCCATGGTTCGTTGCAGCGCAGTTCCATCCAGAATTCACATCAACGCCTCGTGATGGTCACCCATTATTTGCAGGCTTTGTGAAAGCTGCCGATCAGTTCCAACGCGGTGAATTGAAGTAAAAGGATATGGATAGCGGCGTGTGTAGTGCGGCTATCCTTTTTAGTTTTGACATTTAAATTCAATGAGAGGAAATCGTAATGTCTAAGATCGTTAAAGTTCTAGCTCGTGAAATCATCGATTCACGTGGTAACCCAACAGTAGAAGCTGAAGTACACCTAGAAGGCGGTTTCGTTGGTATGGCAGCGGCTCCATCAGGCGCATCTACGGGTTCTCGTGAAGCGCTTGAGCTACGTGACGGTGACAAGTCTCGTTTCCTAGGTAAAGGTGTTCTTAAAGCGATTGCAGCGGTTAATGGCCAAATTGCAGACGCACTAGTAGGTAAAGACGCTAAAGACCAAGCTAACATCGACCAAATCATGATCGACCTAGATGGCACTGAAAACAAATCTAACTTCGGTGCTAACGCTATTCTAGCGGTATCATTAGCGAACGCTAAAGCAGCAGCAGCCGCGAAAGGCATGCCTCTTTATGAGCACATCGCTGAGCTTAATGGCACTGCAGGTCAATTCTCTATGCCTCTACCTATGATGAACATCATCAACGGTGGTGAGCACGCCGATAACAACGTTGATATCCAAGAGTTCATGATCCAACCTGTTGGCGCTAAAACGCTAAAAGAAGCGGTACGCATGGGCGCAGAAGTGTTCCATAACCTTGCTAAAGTTCTAAAATCTAAAGGCTACAACACTGCTGTTGGTGATGAAGGCGGCTTTGCTCCTAACCTAAAATCTAACGCTGAAGCGCTAGAAGTTATCGCAGAAGCGGTAGCGGCTGCAGGTTACGAACTAGGTAAAGATATCACTCTAGCGATGGACTGTGCTGCATCTGAGTTCTTCGATAAAGAAGCTGGTATTTACAACATGAAAGGTGAAGGTAAAACCTTTACTTCTGAAGAGTTTAACCATTACCTAGCTGAACTGGCTAACAAGTTCCCAATCGTATCTATTGAAGATGGTCTTGATGAGTCAGATTGGGATGGCTTTAAGCACCAAACTGAACTACTTGGTAGCAAGCTACAATTAGTGGGTGACGATCTATTCGTAACGAACACTAAGATCCTTAAAGAAGGTATCGATAAAGGTATTGTTAACTCAATCCTAATCAAGTTTAACCAAATCGGTTCTCTAACTGAAACATTGGCAGCTATCAAGATGGCTAAAGATGCTGGTTACACGGCGGTTATCTCTCACCGTTCAGGCGAAACTGAAGATGCGACAATTGCTGATCTAGCAGTAGGTACTGCAGCAGGTCAAATCAAGACGGGTTCTATGAGCCGTTCAGATCGCGTTGCTAAGTACAACCAGTTGATCCGTATCGAAGAAGCACTAGGTGGTCGTGCTCCTTACAACGGTCTAAAAGAAGTGAAAGGCCAAGCTTAATTTTGCTTAGCTAATACTCTTTTAAAATATAACGCCCTGCATTGCAGGGCGTTTTTTTATATTGAGGATAGGAACAAAGTCGGGAGAATAGGGCTTATTGCGCTGCGCTAATGGCTTTTATTCGCCGTTCGTTAAGCTCTTCTTTAATGGCTTTGCCCTGAAAACCATCAGCGATCACCTGCTGTACCTCGACACTTAGAGCCGCTTGATAAGCATTAAGAAAGAGATCGCGTTGTGGATAAGCCGTTGCTTCACAGCCTAATCGACCAGCGTGATCCGCCTGACAACAGAGTAAAACATCATATAAACGTTCTGGTTTACGCCAGACATCGAGTTTATCGAGTATCTTAAGTTTGGTGCTTGCTTTAAGCTCTGCCGCGCGATGAATATTTGAATGCTGCTCACAGACTAATAATGCTAGCGCCTTGCACTCATTAGGAATACGGATACGTTCGCATAACGTGTTAATAATTTTAATCCCGGTATGACAGTGCATTTTGTGGCTTGGCCATTCATTCTGCGGTGTTACGCCCTTACCGACATCATGTACTTGCGCTGCAAAACGCACCGCAATAGAGGGAGAGAGTCTTGCCGCTTGTGCGGCGACCATTAACGTATGCACTCCAGTATCTATTTCAGGGTGCCACTGTTTTGGTTGTGGGACACCGAATAAGCGGTCAATCTCAGGTAGAATAATCGCCAAAGCCCCACATTCACGTAGTGTAGAGAGAAAGACCTCTGGATTTTCGGTGGAAAGTGACTTATGCCACTCTTGCCAGACTCTTTCTGGAGTTAAACTGCTTAACTCACCTGATTTGGCAACCGCACTCATCAGTTGTAGGGTTTCTTCTGCAATGGTAAAGCCTAAATGAGCAAGTTTGGCTGCAAAACGGGCAACACGCAGTACCCGTAGCGGATCTTCCACGAAGGCATCCGATACATGACGTAAGATGCGGGCTTGCAGATCGCGCTGTCCGCCAAAGGGATCGATCAAATGGCCATTATTATCTTGAGCCATGGCATTAATGGTCAGATCGCGTCGCTCAAGATCTTCTTCAACCGTTACATCGGCAGCGTAGTAACAAGCAAATCCTGTGTATCCGGTACCGGTTTTACGCTCGGTTCGAGCTAATGCGTACTCTTGCTTCGTTTCTGGGTGGAGAAAAACGGGAAAGTCTTTTCCTACCGCTTGATAACCGGCTTGGAGCATGGCTTCAGGGCTACTGCCAACGACCAGCCAGTCTTTATCATGACTAGGTAGTGACAGTAGTTGATCGCGAACCGCGCCACCTACGAGATAGATTTGCACAAAAGCTCCTTAGTCAGTTGTTAGAGTAAGTTCAAAACGAAAACGGCCACTCTATTAAGGTGGCCGCGTAGTATTATTGGCAACGTATTGTCTTATGCCCACCCAGCTGGGTTGCGTTTCCGACGAGGAATAATATGAGGTAGGATTAAACCAAACAGTAAGCCACCACCAGCAACGCCACCACCATACATAAAGTATTTTAGTAAAAGATCCTCTTTTTGAGTATCAAGACGGGCACGTAACTCGCGGATCTCGGTTTGAGACGCCAGTAGCTGTTGACTGATATCACTATAACTTTGTTCCAAATCGGCAATTTGCTTATTGCGTATTTCTAGTGACTCGACTAATCCCGCCTTTTCACTATCCGCATGCTGACGAGCATTAGCGAGTTGACTCTTAACTTCTTTCAGCTCTGTTTCCAGTAATGGTAGTCTTTCTGCCATACTGGTTTGGCGAGTAATAAAGCGACTTTCTACCCAGCCGGTGCGACCCCGCTGATCGGAAATTTGGCTGTATCCAGTTTCAGAGTTAGTGTTCAGTAACCTCACTTTCTCACCCGCATCAATTGAGCCGATGATTCTAAACTGATTACTTGGCCCAGAATGCATGTAAGTAAACAGTTTATCTGCGATATAACGGTCTTGGGCAAGCGCGGGTAGTGCGAGCATAGAAACAAGCATCATGCAGATGAGTTTTTTCACGGTAAGTCCCTTAGTATGGTCAATATTGCGCGAAGGTTTTAGCTTCTTATTCCCATTTTAGCTGATGGTACTGCACTGTTAGCAGTGCCTAATGCTAAGTCGTTTGGGAATATCCAAGGGTATTGGCTACGCAATTTCGGTGATTAATGGCTGCAATAATTAGCCTTTCGCTTTATTTTACAAATAGTAAAAACTTTCTGCCTTTGGTGCAACAAAGAAGGGAGGCTAAGCCTCCCTTTCTGCGTGTTTGAGTCAATAATGACAATCCGCTCACATTGAATTGACCTATTATCCCTTTCCTATTTGAAGCAGGCTGCGTTCGTTCACCCCAATCACATCATTTGTCTATGTTCATGGGGATAAAATTACTTGCCGCCTAGCTGCAACGCCAAGAGATTGAATTATATTAAATAAACATCGCTTGAATGGCGTAAAAGAAGATCACCGCTAACAGAGCGCCGGCTGGTAGAGTCACGATCCATGAGGCGACAATATTACGTACCACACCAAGATTTAACGCAGCGATACCACGTGCAAAGCCGACGCCTAATACCGCACCCACTAACGTTTGCGTGGTTGAGATCGGCAGTCCCGTACCTGAAGCCAATACAACGGTTGAAGCGGTTGCTAATTGGGCTGCAAAACCACGACTTGGAGTTAGTTCAGTAATTCCAGTACCTACCGTTGCCATCACTTTGTGTCCTAAGGTGGCTAGACCAATGACAATACCGATACCGCCTAGAGGTAATATCCACCAAGCGATCGCACTTTTTGCAGCAACATCACCGAGACTTTCGACCGTTGAGACTATGGCAGCAAGTGGGCCAATCGCATTGGCAACGTCATTTGAGCCATGAGCAAAAGCCATTGCACAGGCAGTGATCACCATTAAAACAGAGAAAATACGCTCTACATTGGCATAGCCATGATTCTCTTCGCTATCAGCAAACTTTTTGTAGATGTATAAGTAACCGAGTAGCATGATGAAGGCAGAAAAGATAAACGAATAGAGCCACGCTTGATTGTTGGATAAATGCAAACCCACGTGCTGTAGACCTTTTTGAATGGTAACTAGAGCAATAATCATGGTGGTAATAAACATGTACACAGGTACGAAACGTTTGGCGTTGATTAATGGTGTTTCAGTATCAAAAATCAGTTTTTGAGCACTGACAAAAATCGCGTAAGCCATTAAACCAGAGATAAACGGAGTGATAATCCAGCTACCAACGATGCCTTGCACTGAGCGCCAATCGACGGCTTCCACGCCGACTGAAATAGTGGCAAAACCTATAATCGCACCAATAATTGAGTGCGTGGTTGAAACTGGCCAGCCCATATATGAAGCAAGCAGTAACCAAGTACCAGCGGCTAAGAGAGCAGACATCATGCCATAAACCAGCACATCTGGTTGGTCAGCAAATAAAGAGGTGTCGATAACGCCTTGACGAATCGTGTCAGTGACTTGACCACCGGCCAAGTAAGCACCGGCAAATTCAAAAATCATCGCAATGATGATGGCTTGCTTAACCGTTAAAGCTTTAGAGCCCACAGAGGTACCCATTGCATTAGCGACATCATTCGCCCCAATACCAATGGCCATTAATAAACCGAAGATCGCTGCAATAACAATCAGGACAAAGCCATAATTCGCAAGGATTTCCATCGTAATACCTAGTTGTTGATAACAAGCGGAGCCACATTAGGTGCTTTTTAGGCACGAAAAAATCCATGAGCGCAAATTAAGGAGAAGCGCTGGCGTGGATTTATGCTTAATGATAACTCTTAGTTATTTAGTTAACCTAAAAATGAATTAAGAACGGGAAAGCATCAATTCAAGTCGTGCACCGACTCGTTGAGCTTGATCAGCAATAGCACCGACCCATTCGAAGATTTTGTATAAGAAAATAACATCAATTGGATTCATGCTTGACTCGATCGCCATCAGTTGTTGGCGGAGACGAATCTGCATGTTATCCGTATCATCTTCTATCATATCTAACTGATTAATCATTTCTGCCACGAGGGTGACTTCACGACCTTTAAATCCAGTTTCCAATAACTCATCGAGTTCATGGATCACCTTCTGAGCTTGTGTAGCAGCATCAAGGCAGCGTTGAACATAAGCGAGGAAGTTTTCTTGAAGAGGCTTAGGGACAATAAGCTGGCGACCAAATACTCGACCAGAAATGTCTTTAGCAAGATTGGCTAACTTATCCTGTTGAGTTAACAGTTCAAGCATATCGGTACGATCAACCGGCAGAAACAAACCGCGAGGGAGTTTCAAACGGATTTCACGCTTTAACACGTCGGCTTCTTTCTCTAGATGAGAAATTTGTGCGCGTATTTCGCCTGCTTTTTCCCAGTCACCTTGAGCACAAACTTCAAAAAAGTTCACTAGGTGAGAGCAGCATTCGTTGACACACACAACGTGTCGTTGCAAAGGCTTAATAGGGGACTTTGCAAATAACCCCATAATGGTATTTACTGGCATGGTCATTCAACCTAATTACTATAACCTAAAAAGAACAGTCACCAGTGTTAAACGCTTGGTGAAATGTTGAGCGTTGGCTATAAAGGCGCGCATGGTAACCTAATAATAGAATCATTAAAACTGTTTTAGATCATCAATCGGTCGATATTTCTTTCTTGCCCAGTCATCTATTAGGCAATATCCTGTGACCATCTACTGTTAAAGGTATAACTATGGAAACCGAGATAGAACTGAAGTTTTTTGTTTCCCCTGATTTTTCAGAGGTTTTGCAGCGTATTATTGCTGAAACTAAAGTGCTTCAGCATCGCTGTCGTCAATTAGGCAACACTTATTTCGATTCTGCTGATCATTGGCTACGTCAACACGATATCGGTATGAGAATTCGCCGTATTGACGATGTCTATGTTCAAACGGTAAAAACGTCAGGGCGTGTTGTCGCAGGTTTGCATCAGCGTCCAGAATACAATGCAGAGCATACGAGTAATCAACCTAATCTAACCTTGCATCCCGAAGATATATGGCCTCAAGGGCGCGATGTCAGCCAATTACAGCAGCAGCTTATCCCCTTATTTTCAACCAATTTTACCCGCGAGCAATGGTTGATCAGTGTTAGCGATGGTAGCCAAATTGAAGTGGCGTTCGATCAAGGTATGGTGGAAGCAGGAAGTCAACAAGCCCCTATTTGTGAAGTGGAATTAGAACTAAAATCAGGACAAATTGACGCCTTGTTCCAACTTGCTCGACAGATATCAGAGCATGGTGGTGTGCGACTGGGTAACTTGAGTAAAGCCGCCGTAGGTTATCGATTGGCAACTGGTTATCAAGGGGATGAGATCCGCTCGCTGATGGCGGTTGATCTTCAAGCCGATGATAGTGTTGAGTCCTGCTTTGTGCGCTCGTTGGAACATGCGTTAGCACATTGGCACTACCATGAACAAATTTATGTTGAGAGCCAACCCATCGCTGCGTTACATGAAATTGCCCATTCCATCGCTTTTATTCGGCAATTGCTCTCGGTATTTGCAGGTGTTGTTCCTCGCCGTGCCAGTGCCATTTTACGTCAAGAGCTTAAATGGCTAGATGATGAGTTAGCCTGGTTACGGCAGCATCAGCATTTGGATAATTTACTGAAAGATAAAGCCTATGCTTTACGTAAGCTAGATGCGCAAAAATGGCTGATTAGTGAATTGAAGCAGCAACAAGCGGTATTACCAGATACTGAGCAGGTTTTAAAACTGTTGCACAGTGCCCGCTATACCGAATTGATCCTTGATTTAAGCCGTTGGGTTTTAACGCGAGGTTGGCAGCCATTCTTAGATGAAAAAGCCAGTTTACGCATGGCCGCTCAAGTCACGGGTTTCGCTAGACAACAATTAGATCGCAGTTGGTCTGAATTACTGAGCCTATTTTCTACCCCACAAGCTCTTGAGGCTGATGAGTACATCGCACATCAATATTATTTACTACGCAGCTTATATACCGGGGTAAGCTTTGCTCGTTTATACGATCAAGAGCAGCGCTTGGCATTTCGTATGCCCTGGGTTGATTTATTGCATGGTATTGATGATTTGCTCACTTTAGAGACGTTAGCTCAGCTAATAACTCGCTTACCGAGTGAGGCAGAACAGGAGCAATTATTACGTTGGCTAAACCGCCAGCAAAGCTCGATTTTGCATGCCATGGAGCAGACACGTCAGATGGGTATTGAAGCCTCTCCTTATTGGTGTGAGTGATGATGGAGTTGTGTGAAAAGATCAAGCGGATTGCTCTTAACATGAAAAAGCGCGAGCTGATTCACAAATCGATGCAGAATAAATTTATTCAATTGTAGGCATTTGATGTGTCGCCGATAAAAAAGTCATCTTTAGCGCTAGACTTACTAAATACGTCGCGCGCATAGAAACCGATTCGCGATCACACACTATGCAATTGCATTGCTTATATCCTAAATGATAGACATCACTGGTCGTTGATATTTGATAGATTTATATGAGACTCGGAAAAATTCGAATATCGAACGCTGATATCATAACGCTTTGTGATTGATGAGCATAAAAACCAAATGGAGAATCCGTCATGGCGAGGATGACATTTAAACCATGGGAGCGTGTCATTACCGATATACGCTTGATCCCCAAAATGATCTTATTAATGATATTCAGTACGATTTTGGTGATCGGTAAGCAGCTATGGGACGCCAGCTTATTCTATGACTCTCTACTTGCCGCCACGCAAAGTACAGAAATTGCCAAAACCCACTATGACACTTATATCGTGCAAGTGGTGTGGCAAACCGGGTTTATGATCGTCACCTTTGTGGCGTTATTGATGTTTGCGGCGCGAGTGATGCTCCGTCAAACCCAATTTTTGAGTCAATCGATTAAGCAAATGGCTGATCGTGATTTATCTGAACCCATTTTTATGGATTGTAAAGATGAATATGGCGATGTAGCGCGTGAGCTAGAAAAAACCCGTCGCCAGTTACAAGATCTCATCAAAGTTCAGATTACTACCTCACAAGAATTAACCACCTTGACGGAAGTGATGACCATCAGCATGTCAGAGACTAAGGAATCGGCTCAAGAAGAATTCCACGAAATAGATCAGATAGCGACCGCGATGAATCAAATGTCATCGACAGTACATACTGTGGCTGATAATGCGCAAAATGCCTCTTCATTAACTGAAAAAGCGGCCGGTAGTGCAACGACTGGGCAGCAGTTTGTGCAAAAAACGATCGATAAGATTGAGCTGTTATCAAAAAACCTTTCCGCATCGGCGGGTGCTGTTAATCAGGTTGAAGAGCGCGTGGTTGGTATTGGCAGTGTTGTTGGCACAATTCAAAGTATTTCTGAGCAAACCAATTTATTAGCGTTAAATGCGGCAATTGAAGCGGCTCGCGCTGGCGAAGCTGGGCGCGGCTTTGCGGTCGTTGCTGATGAAGTCCGTAACTTAGCGCAACGTACACAAACGGCAACGGTCGAAATTCAAGATATGATCAGTCAGCTACAAACGAGCGCCAGTTCAGCGGTTGATTTAATGGAAAAAAGTGTGGTTGAAGCCGCCGATGGCGTTGAGCTTATTACCAACGCAGGTTCAGAGCTGAATGGTATTGTTGAGCAAGTGCGATTAATCAACGACATGAATTTACAAATCGCAACCGCAGCAGGCCAGCAAAGTTGTGTTGCGGTAGAAATTAATAAAAACGTTACTAATGTACGTGAGTTAGTGGAAGGATCCGTTACTGTGGTTGGTGAGTTACTTGAAACCTCTGAGTTGATGCAAAATAACGCTGAAGAGTTGGATCGTAAAATTACCGTCTTTAAAGTATAACGGCGCTAACGTGGTTGCGTTTCAATACGCCCACCTTGACCGGTGGGCGTTTTTATTGGTATCGACTATTTAATTGGTATCGACGGTTTGTCAGCCAGCGCTTATCGCTCAACAAGGATGAATTATGCACTTGCCAGCCCTATTACATGCCCAAGCCGAAAATAGTTTCCAACAGCTATTATCTCAACAACCGTTACTGAATGATTGGCCTGAAACGCTGCAATCTTCATTACGTTATGTACTGGGCTTAAGCCCATTTATGGCACAAGTCTTAGCTCGAGACAGTGCCTTACTGCGGGAGTTACCGACCTGGTTGCAACAGGATTATCGTGCAGATAGCTATCGCCAACGTTTACAACAATTACTCCAGTCCTGCCCTGATGAGCAAAGTGGTCAGCGAGTGCTGCGTCAATTTCGTAACCAAGAAATGGTTTATATCGCTTGGCGCGACTTTCTTGCCACTTGGGATATCGAACAGAGCCTTGAGCATTTGTCTGAGTTAGCAGAAGCCATTATCGTGGAAACTTACCAATGGCAATATGCCCTATGCTGTCAAGAGTGGGGCACACCGTATAATCAGGCCGGGCAAGCACAACCTATGTTGATTATTGGCATGGGTAAGTTAGGCGGTGGTGAGCTTAATTTTTCTTCAGATATCGATCTTATTTTTACCTATCCAGACAATGGTCAAACTCAAGGCGCGAGACGAAGTATTGATAACGGCCAATTTTTTACTCGTTTAGGTCAGCGGATAATAAAAATGCTCGATCAACCGACCGTGGATGGGTTTTGCTATCGCGTCGATATGCGTTTGCGGCCATTTGGTGATAGCGGCCCGTTAGTGATGAGTTATGCTGCACTGGAAGATTATTACCAAGAACAAGGGCGTGATTGGGAGCGTTATGCCATGGTCAAAGCCCGTGTGATGGGACGCGAAATGCATCACCAATATCAAGAATTGCGACAAATGTTACGCCCGTTTGTCTTTCGGCGTTATATCGATTTTAGTGCGATTCAGTCATTGCGGCGAATGAAGTCGATGATCCGCAGTGAAGTGCGGCGAAGAGGATTAAGCAATAATATTAAACTGGGTGCGGGAGGGATCCGAGAAATTGAATTTGTTGCTCAGGCGTTTCAACTGATCCGAGGTGGGCGAGAGCCAAGCTTACGCCAGCGAGGTTTATTAGAAACGTTACCTGCCATTGGCGAACTTGAATTATTAACCCAGCAACAAGTGAGTCAATTAACTCTTGCTTATCGCTTCTTACGTCGCACTGAAAATCTACTGCAAGCGATGGAGGATAAGCAAACCCAGACTTTACCAGATAAGCAAGAGGACCAACTGCGTCTCACAACAGCCATGGGTTACTCCAGTTGGCAGGAGTTATGTACTCAATTACATCATCATATGGCTCAGGTTCACCAGGTGTTCATGGCTTTGATTGGTGATGATGAAGAAGATGAAACCAATACCGCAGCTCATTTCCATGAACTATGGGATATGGCGGATAAACCAGATACGCTCATACCGATTTTGACTCAAGACTTAGCCATTACAGAAGCGGATAATCTGGCGCACAGTTGCGTGAGTTTCAAACAAGATCTGGCTAAAAAAACCATTGGCCCCCGTGGGCGTGAGGTTTTAAACCGTCTGATGCCTAAGGTTTATCAATCGATCTTTTCCCATCCTGATGCGCAATTTGGATTGGCTAGGGTGTTGCATCTACTCAATCGTATTGCGACGCGGACAACGTATTTAGAGCTGTTAGATGAATATCCTGCAGCGTTAGATCAACTGGTACGTTTGTGTATTGCTAGCCCCATGATTTCTGAACAATTAGCTCGTTATCCTATCTTGTTGGATGAGCTGATTGATCCGCAGCACCTCTATCATCCGATTGATCTCGGTAGCTACAAAAGTGAGTTAAGTGACTTTCTGGCCCGTATCCCCCAAGAAGATATGGAGCAGCAAATGGAGGCGTTACGTCAGTTTAAGCAAATAGGTATGTTGAAAATAGCCGCGGCGGATGTTGCTGGAGTTTTGCCGGTCATGAAAGTCAGTGACCATTTAACCTATTTGGCAGAAGCGATAGTGGAAGCGGTGATCAACCAGGCTTGGTTACAAGTGACAGCGAAACATGGCGTACCCGATCATCTGACTGAAGACTCAGCAAAGGGCTTTGCCGTGGTTGGCTACGGTAAAGTTGGTGGCTGGGAGCTGGGCTACAATTCTGATCTAGATATTGTTTTTCTTCATGATTGCCCCGTGACGGCGATGACTCAAGGTGCTAAACCAATCGATGGGCGACAGTTTTATTTGCGCCTTGCTCAGCGGATCATTCATCTCTTTTCTACTCGTACTAGCTCAGGGATTTTGTATGAGGTGGATACACGGTTGCGTCCTTCCGGAGCATCAGGTTTATTGGTGAGTTCACTGGCTGCATTCTCAGATTATCAGCATCAGGAAGCATGGACTTGGGAGCATCAAGCGTTAGTTAGAGCGAGAATGATTTATGGCGAGGCTGATTTATCCGCTCGGTTTGAGCAAATTAGGCATGCAGTGCTTTGCTTGCCACGGGATCCTGAGCAATTATTACAGCAGGTGGTTGAGATGCGAGACAAAATGCGTCAGCACTTAGCCGGTAAAAAAGTGGGACGCTTTATGTTGAAGCACGATCAAGGTGGGATCACGGATATTGAGTTTCTGGCTCAGTATTTTGTTTTACGCTACAGCCATCAACACCCTAAGCTCACTCGCTGGTCGGATAATGTTCGGATTTTTGAATCCCTGATGGAAGAAAACGTACTGACTAAGGAAGTGACAGACGGGTTAACAAAGGCGTATACCGAAATGCGAGATCAGGTACATCATCGTAATTTACTGCATTTAGACGCTAATGTTGACCCATCACAATGGGTAGCGCAGCGAGAGTGGGTAATAGATACTTGGCGTCGATGGCTAGCTCAGCCAGAGTCTGAGGTTAAAGCAGAGAAAGAATAACCAAGTTCACTCTGAGTGGTAACTGTAAGTAGTTTGCGGTTTAAAGGCTATGTTACACTGCAGGGTAGATTAATCGTGGAGACAAGTGATAATGAAACCAATTTTACCTGACTACAGCAAAGCAGGTGTGCTGATTATTGGTGATGTCATGCTGGATCGATATTGGCATGGTCCAACGGGACGCATTTCCCCGGAAGCGCCGGTACCCGTTGTTAAAGTGGAACACAATGAAGAGCGACCAGGTGGCGCTGCTAACGTGGCGATGAATATCGCTTCTTTAGGGGGATTAGCTCACATCATTGGTTTAACCGGTATTGATGAGCCAGCCCAAGTATTGCAAGAAAAATTAACTTCGCTCAATGTGCAGTGTGACTTTGTTGGTTTAGCCAATTATCCGACCATTACTAAATTACGCGTGCTAAGCCGCGGGCAGCAATTAATCCGTCTTGATTTTGAAGATAAATTTGAAAACGTCGATGCAGAGCATATTTTGCCCCGTCTAGAGCGTTCACTGCCTAAAGTGAATGCGGTTATTTTATCGGACTATGCAAAAGGTGCGTTAGAGCATGTGCAGCAGTTTATTCAGAAAGCGAGAGCGGCCAATGTGCCGGTTTTCGTTGATCCGAAAGGGGCTGATTTTGAACGATATCGCGGAGCGACCTTATTAACGCCAAACATGAGTGAATTTGAGCAAGTGGTTGGTAAAGTGCTTTCCGAGCAAGACTTGGTAACAAAAGGTTTAGGTTTAATAGAGCAGTTTGATTTACAAGCTTTATTGGTCACGCGTAGTGAGCATGGTATGACACTGCTTCGTCGTGGTTTGGATCCTTTCCATCTACCCACTCAAGCGAAAGAAGTCTTTGATGTTACTGGAGCTGGCGATACCGTAATTTCAGTGCTTGCTGCATCGGTCGCGGCTGGTAAAGCCCTTGATGAAGCTTGCGCTTTAGCGAATGCTGCTGCTGGTGTCGTCGTCGGTAAATTGGGGACCTCTACCGTTTCGACCATCGAATTAGCGGAAGCGATTCATGGCGGCAAAGACGCTGATTTTGGTATTATCAGTGAAACGGCGTTAATCGAAGCGGTGAAAAAAGCCAAAGCTCGTGGTGAAAAAGTGGTCATGACCAATGGTTGCTTTGATATTTTACACGCCGGTCATGTATCTTATTTAAATCATGCTTCTGAGCTTGGTGATCGCTTAATTGTCGCGGTTAATACCGATGAATCGGTCAAGCGTCTCAAAGGGCCTGGGCGTCCGGTTAACCCAACAGATCGACGGATGGCAGTATTGGCGGGCTTAGGTGCCGTAGACTGGGTTGTGCCTTTTAGTGAAGATACACCTCAGCGTTTAATTTCTGCCGTGTTACCGAGTCTTTTAGTTAAAGGTGGTGATTATCAGCCGGAAGACATTGCCGGTGGCGCAGAAGTGATTGCTGCAGGCGGTGAGGTTAAGGTGCTCAATTTTGAAGACGGCTGCTCAACGACT
The DNA here is from genome assembly GCA_007124475.1 of Vibrio sp. Classification (GTDB taxonomy): domain Bacteria; phylum Pseudomonadota; class Gammaproteobacteria; order Enterobacterales; family Vibrionaceae; genus Vibrio. Next base: position 15,359 of record SLFB01000055.1, read on the forward strand.
GAAATCATTCAAGCGATTAAAGGTGGTAAAGGTTAACCCCGATATCAATAGACTGACTTTGGATTTTAGATTGATTAGATATAACAAAGGGCTTCAAATGAAGCCCTTTGTTGATCCAATCCGCTTTAGCGAGCTGCGCGTTGTAATCCCGCATTGATATCGAGAATATCTTGCTCGCTTAGAGAACCAATGGCCTGGCTTAACTGTAAGCGATTTAAAATGTAGTCGTAACGTGCAGAAGACAGATTACGGTTAGCATCATATAAGCGGCGAGTTGCGTCTAATACATCAACGATCGTTCGCGTCCCCACTTCAAAACCAGCTTCGGTTGCCTCTAAGGCAGAGCGAGCGGAAATGACCGCTTGTTGATAAGCGCGTAGCGCACCAATGGAGGCATTAATGTTGTTATTAAAAGCACGAACGTCTTTGATAACGCTACGGAAAGTGGCTTCTAGCTCTTGACTTGAAGCCACAAAAGCGTGCTCTGCTTGCTTGGTTAATGAGGTAATATTACCGCCAGTATACAGAGGAACATTGAGGTTTAAGCCAATGTTGAAATCATTAAAATCGCTACCATTAGCTTGATTATTACTGTTGGACTCGCGGCTATAATTATAACCACCATTTAAGGTAAATGACGGTAGGTGGCCAGAGCTGGCTAGCCTAATGTTTTCTTTGGCAATATCTTGAGCAATACGAGATGACAGCAACGATAAATTCTGCTGTTGCGCTCGCTCCATCAATGCTTCAATCGATTCGTTTTTGGGGCTAGCTGAAAAACGTTGGGTATCTAACGTACTTAATTGTTTATGCCCTTGGCCTGTGATTTCACGTAACGACTCATAACTATTGATTAAGGTGTTATCCGCTAAGATTTCACGGGCTAATACGCTGTCATATTGTGCTTGTGCGTCATGCACATCAGTAATGGCAGATAAACCCACTTCAAAACGTTGCTTAGTTTGCTCTAACTGACGAGCAACGGCCGCTTTTTCCGCGCGCACAAACTCGAGGCTGTCTTGAGCACTGAGTACCTCAAAATAAGCTTTTGCAACGCGCAGCATGAGACCTTGTTGCACCGCGGCGTATTGAGCGTCTGCTTGGCGAGCTTGTTTTTCTGCGCTATCGAGCGAAATCCAGCTCGAGCGGTTATACAGCTCTTGGCTCAATGTGACTCCTGCCGATAAGCGATCGCTATCTCGTCTGTCTTCATCACTACGAGTTAGATTGTAGCCAGCACTGAGATTGATTTGGGGTAACAAAACACTACGACGAGAGTTGATGACTTCAAACGCCGCTTCTCGGCGTGCGGCAGCACTAAGGAGCTGGGGATCGTTATCTTTAGCTTGTTGATAAATTTGTGCCAGATCATCTGCGCTTGCATTAAGACTCAAGCCACCGAGTGCGGCACTGATTAAAAAAGGAAGCAGTTTCTTCATTAGTCCTATTCCTGCCTAGTGATTAAGGGGCTACGTTGACAGAGTGTAACCCAAATTGTTGCTATTTCATGCAAAATATTATCCATTTTCTCATTTAGTTGTCCATTCGTATAGTATATTTGCTGTTCTTATTCGCTATGGTTGGCAACAAAAAAGATGAACCGCTATCCTTGTGGAGTGGTGATTATCTTGATGTTTGTTCCATCGTACCCTGAGTGCTGGTTATTGCAGACGCTGATGGGGGCTTTATCGGTAACCAAAACGCATTTCTGGCTTCCTCTATTAAATAAAAATACAATTTTTGTACAAAAAATTGAATTTTCAGATTGGCACTGACAAACCATCATGAGTAAACTAATAAGTTAACTAAAAGGAATGGCCTATGCGATCCACTAAGCAAGACAGCAAGCATTTTACCTCCGCTGATGTACGAATTGTTGCTAAAGAGACATTGTTTCAAGGCTTTTTTCGTCTTATTCGCTATCAATTCAAACATCGATTGTTTGCTGGTGGTTGGAGTGAAGTCATCGAGCGAGAAATGTTTGAGCGTGGTCATGCCGTTGCCCTGTTAGCTTATGATCCGCGGCAAGATCATGTGGTGATGATCGAACAGATCCGCGTGGGAGCTTTAGAAGATCCTCAGCCTTGGCAACGAGAAATTATAGCAGGCATGATTGACGCTGGAGAGACTCCGCACAGCGTAGCAAAACGTGAAGCCTGGGAGGAAGCTGGTTTAACCATAGGTCGAATGGAAAAAATATGCAGTTATTATCCCTCTTCAGGGGGATGTTCCGAGAAATTAGAGGTCTATATTGGCGAAGTGGATGCCAGTCAGGCCGGTGGTATTCATGGCTTGGCCAGTGAGCATGAAGATATCAAAGTCCATGTGCTGAGTCGTCAGCAAGCGTATCAGTCGATCAAAAATGGCCAAATTGAGAATGGTGCGTCAATAATCGCACTACAATGGTTAGAGTTACATTATCGAGATTTGCAATCTCAATGGCGGAGTTAAAGGAACATGCACAGATCATTAGCCACTAAGCCGTATCACGTGGATCTTGCGGATCTGATGCGTACTTATGAGACCAATTATGCCAAATTAAATGCGCTGCTACCTCGTAATGCGGTTGTGGGTCAGCAGCGTTGTTATCAAGCGGCAGATCTGATCTATCATTTGAAAGTGCTCGAAGTCACAAAGTACACAACTTTGGTAGAAATTTGTCAAACGGATGATATTTCAACATTTTCATTGCCGGTAATGTCTGTCAGGCTATACCACGATGCACGGGTCGCTGAGGTCTGTGCCAGTGAAAGCATCTCTTATGTTGCCGCTCGCTATGATTATCCCAATCGTCATATGAGACAAAAGGATGAAAAAGCGCAACTTAACCGATTTTTAGGTGATTGGCTGACTTTTTGTTTAAAGCAAGGTATTAGTCGCGAGCCGATTAGAATTAACTATTGATTATATTAGGGTTATCACATTGAATGTATCACCCAGTTTAGAATCATCAGACACCATTAGGCTTGTCCAAATCACGGACACGCATCTGTTTGCAGCTGATGATGGTTGTTTATTAAGTGTCAATACAGCAGACAGTTTTCAAGCCATTGTGCAAGCTATCCTTGCGCAACAGGTTGCCTTTGATGCCATTTTAGCCACTGGCGATATTTCACAAGATCATAGCGCGCAATCTTATCAACGCTTCGCCGCGCAAGTGGCTCATTTAGAAAAACTTTGCTTTTGGTTACCTGGTAATCATGACTATAAGCCGAATATGGGTAATGTGATGTCGTCACCACAGTTACATGCCCCTGAGCATGTCTTATTGGGGCAACATTGGCAAATGATCTTACTTGATTCCCAAGTGGTTGGCGTACCTCATGGCCGTTTGAGTGATTACCAGCTGAATTTGTTGGATGAAAAACTGGCTCAGTATCCTGAGCGTTATGCGCTGATTTTATTACATCATCATCCTTTATTAGTCGGTAGCGCTTGGCTTGACCAGCATAGTTTAAAAGACAGCGAGGCGTTTTGGACCGTGATTGAAAAACATCGCAACGCGCGAGCAGTGTTATGTGGTCATGTTCACCAAGATATGCAACGTGAGCATCAAGGTGTCACTGTGATGGCAAGTCCTTCAACCTGTGTGCAATTTAAACCAAACAGTGATGATTTTGCCCTTGACCAACGCTCTCCGGGCTGGCGTGAATTAGAGTTGTATCCAGACGGACAAGTGAAAACAAAGGTGCAGCGTTTAGCGCGTGGTGCTTTTTTACCTGACTTTACTTCCAACGGATATTGACATGATGACGCAATCACCATTATTGCTTTATATACATGGCTTTAATAGCTCACCACTTTCGCAAAAAGCGCAATTAATGGCGCAATATTGCGCCCAATATCGACCAGATATTAAGTGTCTCGCTCCGCAGTTAGCCCCTTTTCCGCAACAAGCGGCGTTGCAGTTGACACAGTTAATTGAACAGTATCAAGCGAACCATCAGATTGGCTTAGTAGGCAGCTCGTTAGGGGGCTATTTGGCAACTTGGCTTAATGCCGAATTTGCCTTGCCAGCGGTACTGATTAATCCGGCGGTCAAACCTTACGATTTGTTAAGCGATTATCTCGGTGAGCAGCAAAATCCTTATACGGGTGAGCGCTATATTCTCACCACTGATCATATTGACGAATTAAAGGCATTAGAAGTGGTTAAGCTGGCTGATCCAAAGGCTTTTTGGCTATTACAGCAAACCGATGATGAAATACTCGATTATCGTCAGGCCGTGACTAAGTACCGAGACTCTAAACAGACAGTAGAGCCAGGTGGCGATCATAGTTTTGTTGGTTTTGAACGCTATTGCGCTGATATTATCCGCTTTTTACAGCTTTAACGGAGCCGTTTGTGTAAAGAGTAAGGATAATTTGTGATCAGGCTTTCGGATCTAACTTGACATCAATCGACCTCTTCCAGAGTATGTCCCTTTATAGTTTTTACCTTGATTGACGGTGTTTTATTGCCAATTTGGCTTTTTAGCGGATAGTTCAAGCGTAAACCATCAATCAGTAGTAAAGTTACCAATCATTTATTGATAAAAGCATTCCGTATTATGACCGAACAATATAATGCTGGAGCCATTGAGGTTCTTAATGGCTTAGAACCAGTACGTCGCCGTCCCGGGATGTATACCGACACCACGCGTCCCAATCATCTTGGGCAAGAAGTCATCGACAACAGTGTTGATGAAGCGTTGGCCGGATACGCCACTAAGGTTCAGGTGATCCTTCATGCAGATCAATCATTGCAAGTGATTGATGATGGCCGAGGTATGCCCATTGATATTCACCCTGAAGAGCAAGTATCAGGGGTTGAATTGATTTTGTGTAAATTACACGCAGGCGGTAAATTTTCTAATAAGAATTACCAATTCTCAGGTGGTTTACACGGGGTTGGTATTTCAGTGGTTAATGCTTTGTCTAAGCGAGTTGAAGTCACTGTGCGTCGCGATGGTCAGGTGTATGAGATAGCTTTTGAGCATGGTAATAAAGTCTCCGATTTAACCGTTACAGGCACCTGTGGCAGGCGTAATCGTGGCACTTCAGTACATTTTTGGCCGGATGCAAGCTATTTTGATTCGGGCAATTTTTCTGTTTCCCGTTTAGTGAATAATTTGCGAGCGAAAGCGGTTTTGTGTCCAGGGTTAGAAATTACCTTCACGGATAAAGTGAACAATAATGACTATCGCTGGTTTTACGAAGATGGCCTAAAAGACTATCTTGCTGAAGGCGTGAAAGGTTTTCCACTGTTACCGGAAGAGCCTTTCACCGGTGAGCTTAAAACCGAAACGGAAGCAGCAACTTGGGCGGTGATCTGGCTACCTGAAGGGGGCGATCTGATCACTGAGAGTTATGTTAACTTAATCCCAACCCCACAAGGGGGGACTCATGTTAATGGTTTACGTCAAGGCTTGCTTGATGCGATGCGTGAGTTCTGTGAGTTTCGTAATTTATTACCACGTGGAGTGAAGCTCACGGGGGAAGATGTCTTTGATCGCTGCGCTTATGTGTTATCAACTAAAATGCAAGATCCACAATTTGCTGGCCAAACCAAAGAACGTCTGTCTTCTCGGCAAACCGCCTCATTTGTTGCCAATGTGGTGAAAGACGCCTTTAGCCTGTGGTTGAATGAAAAGCCACAACTCGCGGAATTACTCGCTGAGGTGTGCATTAATAACGCTCATCGCCGGATGCGCGCTAGTAAGAAAGTGGTGCGCAAAAAAATTGCTACTGGTCCAGCGCTGCCAGGTAAACTAACCGACTGTACTCAGCAAGATTTGAGTCGCACAGAATTATTCCTAGTTGAGGGTGACTCGGCAGGAGGCAGTGCCAAACAGGCCAGAAATCGTGAATTTCAAGCAATTATGCCGCTGCGTGGTAAGATTTTAAATACTTGGGAAGTATCGGCAGATCAAGTGTTAGGCTCGCAAGAAGTGCATGATATTTCTGTCGCCTTAGGGATTGATCCTGACAATGATAACCTGGATGGTCTGCGTTATGGCAAAATCTGTATCTTGGCTGATGCGGATTCCGATGGCTTACACATTGCCACTTTGTTATGCGCTTTATTTACCCGTCATTTTCGCGCCTTAGTGCGTGCGGGTCACGTGTATGTTGCTATGCCTCCTCTGTATCGTATCGATTGTGGTAAAGAAGTGCACTACGCGCTTGATGATGATGAAAAGCAGGCGATCGTGGAGCGATTGAGCAGTAAAAAAGCCAAGATCAATGTGCAACGCTTTAAAGGTCTGGGTGAAATGAATCCATTGCAATTGCGTGAAACCACCATGGATCCGAATACTCGCCGTCTCGTACAGCTCACGATAGATGATGAACAGGAAACCGATGAAATGATGGACATGTTGCTCGGTAAGAAGCGTGCTGATGATCGACGTAGTTGGTTGCAGCGTAACGGCGATATGGCAGAGGTATAATAAATGTCGACGGAAATCAGTTTTGATGGCGTAGAGCAACTTCCACTGCGTAAGTTCACCGAAGATGCTTATCTCAATTATTCTATGTATGTGATCATGGATCGCGCTTTGCCTTATATTGGCGATGGTTTAAAGCCAGTGCAGCGACGCATTATCTATGCTATGTCAGAGTTAGGGCTTTCGGCAGCGGCTAAGTACAAAAAGTCAGCGCGAACCGTGGGTGATGTATTGGGTAAGTATCACCCTCATGGCGACTCGGCATGCTATGAAGCCATGGTATTAATGGCACAACCTTTCTCTTACCGTTATCCATTAGTGGATGGCCAAGGTAACTGGGGGGCTCCTGACGATCCTAAATCTTTCGCCGCCATGCGTTATACCGAAGCCAAATTGTCCAAGTTTGCTGAAGTATTATTGGGTGAGTTAGGGCAAGGGACGGTCGATTGGCAGCCTAACTTTGATGGCACCATGCAAGAGCCGAAGATGTTACCCGCTCGTCTCCCGCATATTTTACTTAATGGTGTAACGGGAATTGCCGTGGGGATGGCAACGGACATTCCACCACATAACGTCCGTGAGGTGGTAGAAGCCACCATACATTTGATTGATCACCCAGCAGCCTCCCTGCCAGATCTGATGTCTTACGTTAAGGGGCCTGATTACCCAACCGCAGCCGAGATCATCTCTGCTCCATCGGATGTGCAGAAAATTTATCAAACTGGACGTGGCAGTTTGAAAATGCGTGCCGTTTGGCATAAAGAAGGCGCTGATATCGTTATCTCGGCATTACCGCATCAAGTATCAGGGGCAAAACTATTGGAGCAGATTGCCGCGCAAATGCGCGCCAAGAAACTGCCGATGGTGGAAGATTTACGAGATGAATCTGATCATGATAACCCCACTCGGATTGTAATTGTGCCACGCTCGAATCGCGTCGATTGTGATACGTTAATGAATCATTTGTTTGCCTCTACGGATCTTGAAAAAAGTTTCCGGGTAAACTTGAACATGATTGGGCTTAATAATCGTCCTGAAGTGAAAGGGCTAGTGCAAATCCTTAGTGAGTGGATTACCTTCCGTCGGGAAACGGTGCGCGCTCGTTTGCAATATCGTCTTGATAAAGTACTGGCACGCTTACATATCCTACAGGGCTTGTTGATTGCTTATCTTAATATCGATGAAGTGATTGAGATTATTCGCCAAGAAGATGAGCCTAAAGCGGTACTGATTGAGCGTTTTGGTTTGAGTGATATTCAAGCCGATGCGATTTTAGACACTAAATTGCGTCATTTAGCCAAGCTTGAAGAGATGAAAATTCGCGGCGAGCAAGAGGCACTAGAGAAAGAGCGGGCTAAATTAGAAGAGTTGTTAGCCTCTGAGCGTCGCCTGAACACCTTGTTAAAGAAAGAGCTCAAAGCCGATGCTGATAAATACGGCGATGATCGCCGCTCACCGATTGTCGAGCGAGCTGAAGCTAAGGCATTAACCGAGCGCGATCTGATGCCGAATGAACCGATCACGGTCGTCTTGTCTGAAAAAGGCTGGATTCGCCACGCTAAAGGGCACGAGGTGGATTGCCATGGACTTAATTACAAAGCCGGTGATAATTATTTAGCCCATGCCTGTGGTAAGAGCAATCAGCAAGTCGCTTTCTTGGGGAGTGATGGACGAAGCTACTCTTTAGAAGCGCATACCTTACCTTCTGCTCGTGGGCAAGGTGAGCCGATAACCGGGCGTTTGAATATCACAGCCGGTAGTTCAATTCGTCAGGTATTAATGGGTGAAGATGAACAATTATGGCTAGTGGGCTCTGATGCTGGTTATGGCTTCGTGTGCAAAGGAACTGATTTTCTGTCGAAAAATCGCAGTGGTAAGGCATTGGTTAATTTGCCCGCGGGGGCTGAGTTATTAGCCCCTCAAGCGGTGAATAATCTCGACAGTGATCAGATTTTAGCCATCACTAACCAAGGTCGGATGTTGCTCTTCCCAATCAAAGATTTACCGCAATTAACTAAGGGTAAAGGCAACAAGATCATCAATATCCCCAGTGCGAAAGCCAAAGCCCGTGAGGAGTTTGTGTGTCACTTGCTGGCCATTCCAGCGAATGCAGGGATTATTCTTTACGCTGGAAAACGCAAACTAGGCCTTAAAGCGGAGGATCTAGCGAATTTCCGTGGTGAGCGAGGTCGCCGTGGTGGTCTACTGCCAAGAGGGTTACAACGGGTTAGCGAGATAGAGATTGTCGCTGATGCTGATGAATCGTTAGCCGCTGAATAAATGCCCTAACTGAGCTAAAATTAACCAACCCCAGTCAATGCTGGGGTTGGTTATAAGGCATTGTTTGGGTGATTAAGGCTCTTCAGACCAAGCGTCACTATCTGACATATCTGGCGCGCCAGGAATGGCGTTTTCTTCATCTGCCCAAGTGCCAAAATCTATCATTTGACATTGCTTACTACAGAAAGGGCGATAAGGGCTTAGCTCATTCCAGGCTACATCATCACCACATTGAGGGCATTTTACCACGGTGATTTTCTTTGACATGAGATTATCCTTGCAAGTGTAACTAAAACGGTAGGATACGGATTCAACAGCACACTGCAAGTTCAAATGGGATGTTTTGACTGCTGGCTTTGCCGGAGTCAAATTCAATGAATTTAATCGCAAAGCGGTTTTTATGCCCAGAAATCATTGGATAAACCCCGTACTCTAAAGGAATCGATAAACGGAGGATGTTGGCCTCTTCAGCATCACTTTGGTAAAAACCTAGTTTGGCTAACTGGCTACGGAAGTGACCGGTTTCGCGCGTCAGTTTTAGCCATAAACTCAGCGCATCGGTCAGTGGTTGTAAAGTCACCAGCCATTGTTCAATGTCATGCCGTTTATGTTGCTCAGACAGATGGAGCCAGTAGTGCAGTGATGGCAAATCAAAACAGCAGGTTCCGCCAGGTAAATTGAAACGCTGACGAATGACGCAGAGGAAGCGATCATTTTTCAATGATTGCCCAAAACGCTCTCCAGTTAAAAGATGACTATGTACAGTATCGATTTCCGTGAGTAAGCGGGTGAGCATTTGTTGATCAACCCCCTCAATATCAATCCATTGCCGGTAGGTTTGTCGCTGCTTTTCCAGATCTTTGGCTAATTCACTTTTCAATTGCATCTGATCAAAAATATCTAATAAATCAAATAGCGAGCGAAAGAGCAGCTGGTGTTGAATAGTATTAACATCTTGGCAAGCTTGTTCCACTTGATTGAGCAGCGCTTCGACACGCAGATAAATACGTGTTTTTTCGTTTAGCGGATGTTCAAACTTATGTATGGTCATGAAACTTGCCTTGATTGATTTATGAATATTCTCACCGATTAACACGGCTGATTGCTAGATACTTTTGATGTAATTTTGTGATCAGAGACAAAAGTTGACGGTTATCTTTGTCATTGTTGATCACATCGTCAGCGATGGCGAGTCGCTGAGCTCGAGTTGCTTGTGCGGCCAAAATCGCTTGTGCTTGTTGCTGAGTGACTTGATCTCTCGCCATGGTACGCATTAATTGGCTCTCTTCGTCGACATCAACCACTAACACGCGATCGACCATGGATTGTAATTGATTTTCCACCAATAGGGGAACCACTAACAAGCCATAAGGAGAAGAGATTTGTTGTATTTGCGCTAACATACGGTCATTAATCAGTGGATGTAAAGTATGGTTGAGCCATTCTTTGTCTGATGGGATGGAAAAAACACGCTCTCTTAGCGCACTGCGATTAAGCTGCCCGGTGTCATCTAAGATACCGCTACCGAAATGCTCGATGATAGCGGCGAGGCCGGGGGTGCCAGGCTCGACCACTTGGCGGGCGATAATGTCAGCATCAATGATGTCAATAGCAAAGTGCTGCTGAAAGAGGTTAGCCACCGTGGTTTTGCCACTGGCGATACCGCCAGTAAGGCCGACGACTAAGGGTTTCGCTTGAGTGATACTCATAAATATAGATACCAAGTGAGTAGTTTATCGCCCCATAACATCGCTATCCAACCGGCAATGGCCAGATAAGGACCAAACGGGAAAGCCTTATTGATCCCTTGTTTTTGTAAACGCAATTGAATTAAGCCAAACACTAAGCCAACCAATGAAGAGAGCAATACGATTAATGGCAATAGTTGCCATCCGAGCCAAGCGCCAAGGGCGGCGAGTAGTTTAAAATCACCGTAGCCCATGCCTTCTTTGCCGGTCAGTAGTTTGAATAGCCAATAAATCGACCATAAGCATAAATACCCCGCCATCGCACCAATCACCGCATCCGTGAGGGATAAAGGACTAATGGCGAATAACGCGGCAGATATTCCGCCCCACATCAAAGGTAATGTCAGTTGATCGGGCAGTAACATGGTATCAAAATCGATAAAGGTGGCGGCGATTAAGACATAAGTAAACAGCAGTAAGGCGACACTATAAGCACTAAAGCCAAAATAGAGGGCGATAATCAAACTGGTGACCGCGCTTAACAGCTCGATGGCGGGATAACGAACGCTGATCGGGGCTGCGCAGTGACTGCACTTACCTTGTAAGCAGAGCCAACTGAGTAGAGGAATATTATCGCGGATACGTAACGCCGTGTGACAATGTGGGCAAGTAGAGCGTGGGGTGCTGAGGGTTAATTGACCTTTCGGCGGTTCGATCCCGGCATCAGGAAAAGATTCGGCACATTCTTGCTGCCATTCACGCTGCATGATCGCGGGCAGGCGGTAAATGACCACATTAAGAAAGCTACCAATAATGAGACCAAACAGCGTTGCTAGTGCCGGAAATAGCCAAGGTATAGAGTAAAAAATGTCCATTAAAGTGCTCATATTTGCAGCGAGTGACGTTGCCCACCGTAATAAAGAGTATGGTTTGTTAGACACAAGTATGGCTTTAGAGAAGAGTGCCCCCCTTCTTATTTAAGCTCAGAGGCGTTGGCTACGTTCGTTACTCTCGCCTGTCTATGAGCATGGGGAATGACTTACTTGCCGCCCACCTGCAACTCCAAGTTGTTTGGGTATACTATTTATCAATGTGGGAATGATAGAAAAAGCTATCTTACCCTAATACGCTCATTAAGTTAAAGATAGGTAGATACATCGCCACCACTAAACTGCCCACGACAGTGCCAAGAACGACAATAATCAGCGGTTCAAGAATTTTACTGAGATTATCCACCGTATTATCGACATCAAATTCATAAATCGCTGCAATTTTGTTAAGCATATCGTCAAGTTGGCCAGACTCTTCACCTATCATCACCATTTGCAGCACTAATTCTGGAAAGACCCCCGTATTACGCATGCCGACATACATAGGCACCCCAGTGGCGGTTTGCTTAGCAACCTCTTCGATGGCGGTTTGATAGTGTAAGTTACCGGCGGTTTTACCTGTGGTGTGTAAACTGTCGAGGATAGGGATCCCCGCGGCAAAACTGGTGGCTAACGTGCGGCTGAATTTGGCGATGGCGGCTTTAGTTACTACCTCTCCGATGATGGGCAATCGAAGTAGTAATCGACTGCTGTGCAGTCGAACAGCAAAAGAGCGGCTATGGAGCCATTTAGCCGCCAATACACCAAGGGCGCAGGTGATAAAAAAAATCATGCTATAGTGCTGCACCCAATGAGACAGCTTGAGTACTTGCTGGGTAAACCAGGGGAGATCAGCGCCAAAGCCTTGGAACATGTGCTCGAACTCCGGGATCACCATGGTTAGCATTAGGTAGGATACTGCTAAAGCGACCAAGACAACCATGCATGGATAAATCATGGCTTTAATCACTTTAGCGCGTAGTTGTTCTGCTTTTTCACGATAATGAGCTAAACGTTCAAACACCTCGGCTAAGTTACCCGATTGTTCGCCGGTTTGTACCAAATCCACATAGAGAGTATCAAACAAAGGGCTAACGGTGCGCATGGCTTTTGATAATGGCGTCCCCGCCGCGACACTTTTGGTTAGCTGAGCAATAATGGATTTCATTTCGGCTTTTTGTTGGCTATCGCCAACCAATGTTAACGCTTGCACTATTGGTAGGCCGGTGGCCAGCATGGTCGAAAGTTGGCGAGTGAGGAGAGTAATATCTTTCGCTTTCGCTTGATGACTAAGACGAGTAACAACAGAAAGGCTCGATTTTTTGATTTTTTTAATTTGAATATGCTGGGTTTTTAATTTATCTCTCACTTCCAGCTCGCTCAGGGCTAAAAATTGCCCTGCGACTTTGCGCCCTGAGCTGTTAATGCCTTTCCAACGATATTGTTTGAGTTCTAGTTTTTGGCTTAATTGCATGTTAGCTGGTTCCATCAATTAGAAGTAAAGTACGCGCTGTAGCTCTTCAATGCTGGTGATGCCCTGTGTGAGCTTTTCTACCCCAGATTGTTGTAAGGTTTGCATCCCATTGGCTTTAGCGATTTGCTCAATCTCGGCAATGGATGAGCCTTGCATGACCGCTTTGGCCAGTTGGGCATTAAACGCCATCACCTCATAGATGCCAGTACGTCCACTGTAGCCTTTGATACATTCACTGCATCCACTTGGGTTGGGGCGATACACCACTTGTTGAGCGGATAACGCGAATTGTTGCTGCTCAGTCAAGTTTGGCGCGCTGGCGATTTTACAAGCAGGGCATAGGCGGCGGGCTAAACGCTGAGCAATAATTAAGCTTAAGGAGGAAGCAAGGTTAAATGCTTCAATCCCCATGTTGGCGAGGCGAATGACGGTTTCCGCTGCCGAATTAGTGTGTAGGGTGGATAACACTAAATGACCGGTTTGCGCTGCTTTCACAGCAATTTCTGCTGTTTCTATGTCACGAATTTCACCCACCATTACAATATCAGGGTCTTGGCGTAAAAAAGATCGCAGCGCCTCAGCAAAACCAAAACCAATTTTAGGTTGGACTTGTACTTGATTGATGCCCGGTAAGTTTATCTCGACTGGGTCTTCGGCGGTGGAAATATTGACTTGCTCGCGATTTAATAAACTTAGCCCAGTATAAAGGGAAACGGTTTTGCCGCTGCCGGTCGGGCCGGTCATTAAAATCATCCCTTGCGGCTGCTTAAGCGCCTTGAGATAGAGCTGCTTTTGCACCTCGTTATAACCTAATTTATCGATATCTAAACTGGCGGCGCTGCTATCGAGTAAACGTAGCACGATTTTTTCGCCCCACAGCGTCGGCAGGCTAGAAACGCGCATATCAATTGCGGTGGTGGCATTGAGGCGCAGCTTAATTCGCCCATCTTGTGGTAAGCGGCGTTCGGCAATATCTAACTTGGCTAAAATTTTAATCCGCGCTGCCAGTCGCCGCCCTAAATGGCTGGCGGGTTGTTGGGTTTGCACTAAAATGCCATCGCAGCGCAAGCGGACGCGATACAGTGACTCGTAAGGCTCAAAGTGAATATCGGACGCCCCTTTGCGCACCGCATCTAATAAAATTTGGTTAATAAAGCGGCTAACGGGGGAGTCATCTTGGCTAAGGTCTTCAATGTTTTGCTGCTCTTCATCCGCCACATCCACTAAGTTAGCAAGTTCATCTTGGCTTATTTCTTTGCCTTGTATGCCTTGACCATTTAATGAGCGGCCATATAAGCGGCGAATCGCCCCTTGTAGGGTTTTATAATCCGCCAGTACCACTTCAACCGCCAGCCCAGTGGCAAAGCGAAATTCTTCTTCTGCTTGTTGATGAGTTGGGTCGGCCATGGCTAAGGTGAGCACTAGGCCATTATTTTCTAGCGGCAGCGCTTGATAGCGCATGATTAACTCGCGCAATCCGAGCTGTTGACACAGCTCTGGGTAGGCAAAATCGCTCAGATTTTGGATCGGCAGTGCGAACAGCTGACTGATGTGTTCGCTCAGCTCTTGGCTATCGAAGATGGCTAAATCCAACAAAGCTTCCGGCGCACTGGCGCCAGAAGCTTGGATATGTTCGACCAGCGCTTTTTCTTGCGTCAGGCTAAGTAGTTGCGCCTGACGCAAAATCGCGATGAGATTGGTGAGCATAAATTATTGATAACTTATGATTCTTTACAAGCTTTTGGTTGTAAGGCTTTTTCTTCGATATCTGTTGTACATCCCCAGTATCCATCATCTGTTCTTTCTAATGTTAGATTTTTACCAGTAACTTTAGGGCTAACGCCGGCTTCATTAAACGTAA
>SLFB01000161.1 GCA_007124475.1 Vibrio sp.
GATAACTATACCCTTCCTACTTGCAGCTGCAGGGGTGTTGGCTAGGTTCTCATAGCAAGTAAAAGCAAAAATGGCTGCCAACACTCAACATCATGGTCGTTTAAAGCTATAATTATTATCTTATTGAGCAGTTTACGTTAAGGATTTCGTTGCTTGCTCTTGCGAAGTTCTAGCTAGAGAGAGTCAAGGAATGACCACTAAAACGGCTTATTCAGCCCCATCGCCAACGCCTCATCATCGTCAAGTTTTGGTCGTGTATGCCCATCCTGATCCTGAGCATTCAGTGATCAATCGTTTATTGATCGAACGGATCTCAATATTGCCTCATGTACAAGTGTTGGATCTTTACGCAACCTACCCGGATTTTTTTATTGATGTGAACCGAGAACATCAACGCTTACTCGCAGTGGATGTGATCGTTTTTCAGCATCCACTGTACATGTATTCGTGTCCGGCCTTACTTAAAGAGTGGATTGATAAAGTACTTGGTAAAGGTTTTGCCTTTGGACCAGAAAGTGCGTTGCAAGGGAAATTATGGCGCAGTGTGATTACCACTGGCGGTCGGCGCGAAGCGTTTAGCTCACAAGGATATAATCGTTATCCTTTACAAGATATTTTACAGCCTTTTGAATTAACCGCTGCTTTATGTCGTATGCAGTGGGTGGAGCCTTTAGTGCTTTATTGGGCCCGCCATAGCAGTGATAAGCAGCGCATGGCTCATGCGGATCAATATGTTGCTTGGTTAAAGGGATTACGGGTTAATGACTGATTGGCTTACAAGTTCCATGATCTTTTTGACAGCCGCGGTTATTGCGGTTCCCTTGGCCCAGCGATTGGGGTTAGGCGCTATTTTGGGGTATTTATTAGCCGGCATAGTGATAGGTCCTTGGGGGTTAAAGCTGATCACCGATGTAAATGCCATCCTTAGTTTTGCTGAGTTTGGTATTGTTTTGCTGTTATTTTTAATTGGCTTAGAACTTAATCCTAAGCGTTTATGGCAAATGAAAGGGCCGATCATCGGCCTGGGTGGCTCTCAGCTGTTACTCACCAGCATCGTGTTAGCTTGTGGTTTATGGCTGTATGGTTTTACTTGGCCTGTCAGTATCACCATAGGTTTACTTCTTGCGCAATCCTCCACCGCGATTGCTTTGCGAACCATAGATGAAATGCGTCTGACTTTGAGCGACACCGGCAGGAGCGTATTTGCCGTTTCTTTGTTTCAAGATTTAGCCGTGATCCCTACCTTAGCATTAGTGACCTTTTTTGCGGGCGATCCCACGACTCAGCACAGCCTGCCATGGCTGTGGGTGCTCGTTGGGGGTGTGGGGGTGTTCATCGCTGGTCATTTTTTATTACAGCCTCTCTTTCGTTGGGTAGTGAGTAGTCAGGTACGTGAATTATTTACCGTTGCTTCATTATTACTGGTCATCGCCATTGCGCTACTAATGGAAAAGCTCGGTTTATCAATGGCACTAGGCGCTTTTTTGGCAGGTATGCTCTTAGCGGAAAGTGAGTTTCGTCACGAGCTGAGTACGGCGATTGAGCCTTTTAAGGGGTTATTATTAGGGCTGTTTTTTATTGCCGTAGGGATGTCGGTTGATATTGGCTTATTGTGGCAGCAATGGCGGTTAGTTGTTCTGCTCGTAATGGGCTTGATTGCGCTCAAAATGGCGATCATGTACGGGCTGGCCTATATCGCTAGGGTCAGAGCTAAAGCCCGCAGTCGCAGTGCTTTGATTTTAAGTCAAGGTGGTGAAATCGGTTTTGTTATCTTAGCCGCGGCTAGTGATGGTGGTGTGCTGACCTATCAATGGTCAGCGCTACTGATTTTAGTGATCAGCGTCTCTATGATGACCACGCCATTGTTACTCAAAATACAAAGCCTTTATTATGCTCGTAGCTTGAATGCTACCAGTGAGCCGCAACCAGATAACACCATTGAAGATCAAGCGCCAGCGGTCATCATTGCTGGCTTTGGCCGCTTTGGGCAAATTGTTGGTCGCTTAATGTATGCCAATAAAATTAAAATTACCGTGTTAGAAAGTGATGCGAGTCAAATCAAGTTACTACGTAAATATGGCTACAAGGTGTTTTATGGTGATGCAACGCATCTTGAGTTATTACGTTCAGCGGGGGCGGAGCAGGCCAAGGCGATGGTGATTTGTACCGATGATCCGGATCAAGTGATGAGCATTGTGACTTTATGTCAACAGCACTTTCCTCATTTGAAACTGTTGGCGCGAGCCAGAAGCCGTGTTGAAGCGTATCAGTTATTAAGTCATGGGGTGGATGGTCATTCTCGGGAAACCTTTTTGGGCGCATTAGATTTAGGCCGGCAGGTGTTGGTGCAACTTGGCATGCATCCATATCGAGCTAAGCGAGCTGAGGCGCATTTTGGCCGTTTAGATATGGCAATGCTTAAAGAATTATTGCCGCAACACAGTGATGATAAACACCTCACTTTACGTGCTAAAGCTGCCCGTAAAGAGTTAGAAGAAATTTTCGGGCGTGAGATGGCGAATGATCGTCAAGCTCGCGATGAATGGGAACAAACTAGGGCAAAAAAGTGAACATTAAAAAACGCTTTATAGCGGGGGCCAATTGCCCAACGTGTAAAACGCAAGACACGCTACGCTGGTGGATAGAAAATAATATTGAGCTAGTGGAATGTGTTGAGTGTGGTTACTCCGAACAGCGTAAACCGCAATCGGTAGAGAAAAGCCAACATGCTGCTGAACAAATGATTGGGATTTTTAAGCCAGAATAATTGAGTTTCAGTGTATAATCTTCATAATATTGTCTTTCTCTATACAAGAGAAGAGCAACACAAACCCACCTCCTTGGAGTCGTTATGAAAATTGAAAAAAACGTGGTTGTGAGCATTGCCTACCAAGTAAAAATGGAAGATGGCGTGGTCGTAGACCAATCAACAGTGGAAGCACCACTGGAGTATTTACACGGTCACAACAACCTGATCACTGGTCTTGAGCGTGAATTAGAAGGCAAGGTTGCTGGTGATAAATTCAGCGCGACTATCGCACCTGAAGATGCGTACGGAGACCACAATGACGCGTTAGTACAGCGTGTTCCTGCTGAAGTGTTCCAAGGGGTAGATGAGTTGGAAGTTGGCATGCGTTTCCTTGCTGATACCGATCAAGGACCAATCCCAGTTGAAATCACTGAAGTAGATGGTGACGAAGTGGTGGTTGATGGTAACCATATGCTAGCCGGTCAAACGTTGACATTTGATGTTGAAGTTGTCGCTTTACGTGAAGCAAGTGCTGATGAAATTGCTCACGGCCATATCCATCAAGAGGGTGGTTGTGGTCACGATCATGATCACGACCATGATCACGGTCACGATGAGTGCTGTGGCGGCGGTAGCTGTGGTTCACACTCTCATTAAGAGTCAATCACGATATTGAGAGTGTATGACGGTACGTTTATCGGCAGTTTAGCATTACTCATCGATGTCGAGATTCTATTGAGAATAGTATGATTGAAAGCGTTAACTGCTGTGCAGTTAACGCTTTTTTTAAAGGAATAATAATATGAACTCACCTTTTGCCATTGCCATTCATGGTGGCGCGGGCACCATCTTACGTCAGCAGATGAGTGCTGAACTGGAGCAACAAATCAGAACGACATTAGAAGCGGCAGTGCGCGCAGGTCATCAAATATTAGAGCAAGGCGATGATGCTCTGAGTGCCGTCGTTACCGCTGTGACCGTACTAGAGGACTCACCGTTATTTAATGCCGGTAAAGGCTCGGTACTCACACATCAAGAAATGGTAGAGATGGATGCGGCAGTGATGTTTGGTCCAGAAAAACAAGTAGGGGCTGTGGCCGGGATCAAACACATCAAAAACCCAATCACTCTAGCGCGAGATGTTCTTATCAATAGCGAGCATGTATTTTTGATCGGTGAAGGGGCGGAAGACTTTGCTTTTCGCCATGGGCATAGCTACACCGAGCAAGACTACTTTTTTACCGAACGGCGCTACGAGCAGTTGCTGGCCATGAAAGCTAATCATCAAACCGCATTATCCGAGTCCGCCTATCCTGATGATAAAAAATACGGCACTGTTGGCGCGGTGGCATTAGATAAACACGGCAATTTAGCCGCCGCTACCAGTACCGGTGGTATCACCAATAAGCGTTTTGGCCGCGTTGGTGACTCTCCCTTGATTGGCTCCGGCACCATAGCAGAAAACGGCAATGTTGCTATTTCAGCCACCGGTGTCGGGGAATACTTTATTCGTCATCAAGTGGCTGGTGATATTGCAGCGCGGATGCGTTATCTACAACAAGATGTGGTTACCGCTTGTGAGACAGTAATCCAAGGCGAGTTAAAACAAGTTGGCGGTGAAGGTGGAGTGATTGCGATTGATGCGCAAGGAAGTATTCACTTTGCTATGAATAGTTCCGGAATGTATCGCGCGGCTATTGATAGTCAAGGTGTTTGCTCGGTAAAAATTTATGCTGAACAATAGGTAAGTTCTTGACTAGGGCCTTATAGCTTGAGCGGTCATGGTCATTATTCGAGTCACCGTCCGCTGTGGCGTTTAAAAAATAACAGCAAAATGACTGCAAGAAGAGAGATTCGATGCTAGAATCCTTTTTTAACTAGCAATCAGACTTGGAAAGATGGGAAATAACGTAGTCGTTCTAGGCACCCAATGGGGTGACGAAGGTAAAGGTAAAATCGTTGACCTTTTAACAGAAGATGCCAAATATGTGGTTCGTTATCAAGGCGGCCATAACGCTGGACATACTTTAGTTATCGACGGTGAAAAAACCGTTCTGCACTTAATTCCGTCCGGTATTTTACGTAATAACGTAAAATGCATCATTGGTAATGGTGTTGTACTTTCACCTGATGCATTAATCAAAGAAATGACGCCTCTTGAGGAGCGTGGCATTCCGGTTAAAGAGCGTCTGTTCATCTCCGAAGCTTGTCCTTTGATTCTTCCTTATCACATTGCGCTTGATCAAGCGCGCGAAATCGCTCGTGGTAAAAAAGCCATTGGTACTACCGGTCGTGGTATTGGCCCAGCTTATGAAGATAAAGTTGCTCGCCGTGGTTTACGTGTTGGTGATCTCTTTAATATGGACACTTTCGCTGAGAAGCTGAAAGAAGTCATGGAGTTCCATAACTTCCAATTAGAGCATTTCTACAAAGCAGAACCAGTGAGTTACGATGATGTGTTAGCGCAAGTGCAATCTTACGCTGATCTCCTCACTTCTATGGTGATTGATGTTACTGACGAACTTGATGCTGCTCGTAAGCGCGGTGATAAAATCATGTTTGAAGGGGCTCAAGGAACATTGCTGGATATCGACCATGGTACTTATCCCTATGTAACGTCTTCTAATACTACCGCTGGTGGTGTAGCAGCAGGCTCTGGTTTTGGCCCGCGTTATTTAGGTTATATTCTTGGTATCGCGAAAGCGTATTGTACTCGTGTTGGTGCCGGTCCATTCCCTACTGAGTTGGATGATGAAGTCGGTAATCACTTGGGTGTTAAGGGGCATGAATTTGGCGCAACCACTGGCCGTAAGCGTCGCTGTGGTTGGTTTGATGCGGTTGCAATGCGTCGTGCGATTCAAATCAATTCTGTGACCGGTTTTTGCTTAACTAAGCTGGATGTATTAGATGGCCTTGAAGAGCTGAAAATCTGTACTGGTTATCAAATGCCAGACGGTACGGTGGCACAAGTGTCGCCAATGGCCGCGGATGAGTTCGAAACGGTGACGCCGATTTACGAAACCATGCCAGGTTGGTCTGAAACGACTTTTGGTGCTAAGTCATTGACCGAGCTACCGCAAGCGGCATTAAACTACATTAAGCGTATTGAAGAGTTGACGGGCGTGCCAATTGATATTATCTCAACCGGCCCAGACCGTAACGAAACCATCATTAAAGTACATCCATTTAGCGTGTAATGACACCAGACTGGATGTGTTGTTGAAAAGCTGGCCATTAAGCCAGCTTTTTTTATACTTTGACATTATCTTTTGAGTGGCAATAAATTGCCGCTCAAGGGCAATTTATTCTAAAGTGAGTCGACAGGCTGCCGATACATGAATCAGGCGCTGCTCTTGCTCGCTGTCACGCTATACTATTTATGGCAACTAGAATTTATTAAGAGTGCAAGTATGAAGCTACGTATGGTAGCCGCTTCTTTATTGTTTGCTGTCAACTCTACCTTCGCGCATGCTGATGTGATGGAGGCTAGAGAACCTGTGCCGATTTATTCTGAAGCTGAGCTTATTAAACTGATTGAACAAAACCGACATTTAGAGCGGATTAAAGCCGATCGCTGCCAGTTAGTCGAAGATATTGTTGCCCGTGCTACACGGATTAGTTTGCCTGCTTATGAATTCTTATATGGCGATATGTTGGCATGGGGGGTGTGCGTAGATCAGGATGTAGAGCTAGGCTTGTACTACATGGAGAATGCTGCTCATCAAGGGTTGGCGAGTGCTTTAGAACAACTGGGCCGTTATTATTCGCGCGGCACGTTAGTACAACAAGATCAAGAGCGTGCAATCCCTTACTTACGTGAAGCGGCCGCAATGGGTAACCTAAATGCCCGTATCCATTTGGCTGAACTTTTACTCCGAGATCACGGTAGCCCGCTCGATTACGAAGATGCTTATCGTTGGCTGTATAATTCTGTCACCGCCGATCAACGTACTCATAACCGCATTGCCTTGTTACGACAAGGGTTAGAGATGCGCATGCCAGAAAATATTATTGCTCGAGCTAAGCGGCGTGGCAGCTTCTGGTAAATAAAGCTTGTTTATCTTAGCTTTTAACTCTATGATTCTGCGGCTTACTGGATGATTGTCATGCAGTAAGTGATAGAAATAGAATATTATTAATACTCAATCCTATCTTATTATTTCCTACTTAGCGTCTAACGCTCGCTTTACCACTTTCTCTCAACATCCTGTCATCATACTCACGATCCAAGGTTTCGTTATTTATAGTGACAACTTGATTCCGGTCACGTAATACACAAAGTTGTTGCGCTTCTGCCGGTTGGGATTAGCTATTAAGCCTAAGAACACAGTAGGATATACTTTATGTACCTTCCTAGAAAAGCAGGTCTGACTATGTCTGAAACTACCCATACTGATCCATTCGCCGATCGCGAAGCCGATAATTACGAAAACCCGATTCCAAGTCGTGAATATATTTTAGAATTTTTAACCGAAGCTAATGTGCCAATGAATCGTAATGATTTATTTGCCGCCCTTGAACTGAATGGTGAAGAGCAATACGAAGGCCTGCGCCGTCGTTTACGAGCGATGGAGCGTGATGGCCAGCTCGTGTTTACTCGTCGTCAATGTTATGCCCTGCCAGAAAAACTGGAAATGGTTAAAGGCCATGTGATTGGCCATAAAGATGGTCACGGCTGGGTTCGCCCAGAAGGCGGCCTAAATAAAGACAATGATATTTTATTACCTCATCATCAAATGCGCACTCTTATCCATGGCGACTTTGTGTTAGTTCAGCCGACGGGTACCGATAAGCGAGGCCGCAAAGAAGGGCGGTTGGTTCGTATCTTAGAAGAACGTAACACGCAAATTGTTGGTCGTTTTTTCTTGGAGCAAGGGTATGCCTATGTGGTGCCAGATGACTCTAGAATCCACAAAGATATTTTGATCCCCAACGAGCATCGTCAAGGAGCGCGGATGGGTAATGTGGTCGTTATCGAAGTCACCGATCGTGGTTCACGTACCCGAGGCATGATGGGAAAAGTGGTTGAAGTGCTGGGTGAGAGTATGGCTCCTGGTATGGAGACACAAATCGCAATTCGTACTCACCAGATCCCTCATGAGTGGCCAGAAGAAGTATTGCAACAAGTCGCAACTTTAAAAGAAGAAGTACCTGAAGAAGCCAAGCAAGGACGAGTGGATGTGCGTTCATTGCCATTAGTGACGATTGATGGAGAAGATGCGCGTGACTTTGACGATGCCGTCTATTGTGAAGCGAAAAAAGGAGGGGGATGGCGACTATGGGTGGCAATTGCTGATGTCAGTTACTATGTTCGACCAGATACAGCCTTAGACAAAGAAGCCATCAACCGTGGCAACTCCGTCTATTTCCCTTCACAGGTTGTTCCTATGCTACCTGAGGTTTTGTCCAATGGACTTTGTTCATTAAATCCACAGGTAGATCGTTTATGTATGGTCTGTGAAATGACCATTTCGGACACAGGTAAACTGTCAGGTTATAAGCACTATGAAGCGGTGATGAACTCACATGCACGTCTGACTTACAGCAAAGTGAATGATATTTTGCAGGGTGATGAAGAGTTACGCGAGCGCTATCAGGCGGTCGTTCCGCATCTTGAGCAATTGCATAAAATGTATCAGGTATTAAAAACTGCTCGCGATCAACGTGGTGCCATTGAATTTGAAACGGTCGAAACGAAATTTATTTTCAATGCTCAACGTAAAATCGAAAGTATTGAACCTGTGATCCGCAATGATGCCCATAAGCTAATCGAAGAATGTATGATTTTAGCCAATATAGCTTCGGCTTCTTTGGTTGAAAAGGCGAAAGAAGCAGCACTATTTCGTATTCATGAATCCCCTAGTGAAGAGCGCTTGACCGGGTTTAGAGACTTTCTAGGTGAGTTGGGTCTAGAATTAAGCGGTGGTTTACAGCCATCACCCACCGATTACGCGGCATTAATGAAGCAGATTGGTGAGCGACAAGATAAAGAGCTGATTCAAACCATGCTATTAAGATCGATGAAACAGGCGATATATAATGCGGATAATGCAGGCCATTTTGGGTTAGCATTAAAGCGTTATGCTCATTTTACTTCGCCAATTCGTCGTTACCCTGATTTACTGTTACACCGAGCGATTAAATATCTAATTGCGAAAGAACACCATCAAGTGAAAGATCGTTGGACACCAACTGGTGGCTATCATTATTCATTTGAAGACATGGATTACTATGGTGAACAGTGCTCGATGACTGAGCGTCGCGCCGATGATGCGACGCGAGAAGTTTCTGATTGGTTGAAGTGTGAATATATGCAAGACCATGTCGGTGAAGAGCTTGATGGGGTGATTGCTAACGTCACCGGATTTGGCTTTTTTGTACGTTTAACGGAGCTGCACATTGATGGTTTAGTGCATATTTCCAACCTAGCGAATGATTATTACCAATTTGATCCGATAGGCCAGCGTTTGATTGGCGAATCTTTCGGTCATATCTATCGTTTAGGGGATGCTGTTAAAGTTAAAGTACTCTCGGTAAACTTAGATGATCGACAAATAGACTTTGAATTAGTGGAAACTAATCGTAAGCTACGCGGCGAAGGTAAAACCGCTAAAAAACGAGCCATTGAAGCCCAAGCGAAGGCGAAAGCGAAAAAAGCCTCAGCGAAAAGTGGCAAGGCAATCCCTATGGTTGAGCCGACTAAACGACCGGAAGGAAAAACCACTAAAAAGCCTCGCAAAGCTAAAGCGAGCAAAGCTAAGTCGTCAACCAAGTCGACTAAGTCTCGTTCAAAATCTAAATAGGTAACTAATGAGTAACGAATTAATCTATGGCATTCATTCGGTTAACGCGATTATGCAGCGTGACCCTGCCCGAATTGTGGAAGTTTATGTATTAAAAGGCCGACAAGACGAGCGTTTACTGCCGGTACTGAATGAACTTTTGCGCTTAGGGGTTTCGGTACAAGAAATGGGACGTAAAGCATTGGATGATAAAGCTCAGGGAGCTAATCACCAAGGGCTGATTGCTAAGGTTAAGCCAGCAAAAGCGTTAAATGAAAATGACTTAGAAGAGATTCTTAGCCAACATCAACAGCCACTTTTATTGGTACTTGATGGTGTCACCGACCCACATAACCTTGGCGCTTGCTTGCGTAATGCCGATGCTGCTGGAGTGGCTGCTGTCATTGTACCTAAAGATCGCTCAGCACCGATGACCGCTACGGTAAGTAAGGTCGCTTGTGGTGCAGCAGAAACCGTACCTTTAGTACGTGTGACTAACTTAGCGCGCACGATGCGAGCGCTTCAAGAACAGGGGATCTGGTTTGTCGGCACGGCAGGTGAGGCGACTCATGATCTTTATCAAAGCAAATTGACCGGACCTTTAGCGATCGTGATGGGAGCAGAAGGAGACGGCATGCGCCGTTTAACACGAGATACTTGTGATGATTTGATAAAAATCCCTATGGCAGGCAGCGTTTCCAGTTTAAATGTTTCCGTTGCCACAGGGATTTGCCTATTTGAAGCGGTCCGCCAACGCACTAACGTTTAATCTTTATACTGTCGTACTTTTTAGAAACCTAGGTCTACGGACTTAGGTTTCTTATTTCTCGCCTCATTCGTTTATTTTTCCAACACCCCTTGCAAGTTATTCTGTGATCTGTATAATGCACCCCCACTGGTTAAGCCAGTTGTGAACCAATGAGCAGCGAGGAGCAAGCTTGTGGCAACACAAGTGAGGTAACGTAAACTCAGCTTATGTTCGCAGTTAATATAATTAGCTATAGTTAATTTAATTAGCTGACAATGTGCCCAATCAGGGTACTACGGTTTCACATAAATCAATCGACATTCACCCGCATAAGCAGGTTCGAATGGCGATATTGTTTGTGTAATTTTTACTTATTGGAGCTCTGTCTCATGCAGAACCAACGCATCCGTATCCGCCTTAAAGCTTTCGATTACAAACTAATCGATGCTTCTAC
>SLFB01000078.1 GCA_007124475.1 Vibrio sp.
ATCGTTTTGGCAAAGGAAATGATTCTGAGTTAGTCGTAGGCGTTCAAGTTGAAGCTTGGTGGTAAGATTTAATCATCTAACCTAATTTAGTTAAGTCCATATCTAAATAGCTGACCTTGGTCAGCTATTTTTTTAAAGGTTTATGTGAATCTTTAAAAAAATAAAAAAGGAAGTCACATGTATTTTAGAGCATTATTATTAGGCAGTTGTATGGCTTTAGCTGGCTGTCAGTCAACGCCTTTAATTGAGCAATCAGCGATTGATTCAGCGCAACACTTTACGGTAGTTACTCAACTACAAGCTACCCAGGTTCGTTTACCGAGTACCACTAAGGTTTCTATTACTCCGAGCACGCAGTATTTAACTAACGATACCATTAATAGCCCGGTTGCGATGTTTGAAGTTCCGGCAAATAGAGGCCAGCTTTCCTTGACGGTAACGAGTGAAATACGCAGTAGTGTTTTTTATCCGCATATTTTAATTACAGACAAACAAGGTCAAGTGGTTGAAGTATTTGATAACTCTGTTTTTGAGTATCGTAAGCCGCGTCTTAATCTGGGCAACCGCTTAGTGGCAGAAGTGGATTTATATCCACCACAAGGCCATGAAACACTGTATGTGGTTATTTATACTGAGATGTCAGATTTAGAAAAAGTGACTTATGTTGCACACCCAGGCAGAATTGATGCTGAGGCGCGTGGTAACCATATGCCAGAGTTAAAAGATATTCCAGTTCAACATAGTTTGACCGGTACCGTTCAATTGGAAGTAGCAGGACCAAGTTGGTTATCATTTGCTCGCAACTCTACCGAGTCTGGAGCTGTTGCGAGAGAACAGGTTAAAGCTATTGCACAGCCAGAAACGCAAGGTTTTTACCATCAAGCCATTCAAACAGCGGTGGCTGAAAATGATATTCCTAAAGCACTAAGCTTACTGGACGAAGCTAAAGCTTTAGGGATTGATAGTGCACAGGCGGTTTTTGTTAAAGCCGTAAATAGTAAAGGCGGTGATTAGCAAAGGTTAAGCTTTCAAGCTGATTTTTCATCAGTGTATACCTTCTGATTATCTATGTTATGCTCTTTTATGGTTGATGTTATTTTTGCCATCTACTATCTCCTTGCTATTTGAAGCAGCAGCGAGGCTGGTTACGTGCTTTCACCCCAATCATTGAGTCTGTCTATGTTCATGGGGGATAAACGTGCTTACTGCCTACCTGCAGCGCCAAGTGGTTTGGGTATCATTGGAATTTATTACTTTACACGGATCAAGACCCCATAAAAATGAGTACCATAGGAATTGCGATTGGCGCCACCGGATTGACCCTTATCCTGATTTTTATTTGGATGTTCTCTCTGTCGCTGCGAAAAAAACGGTTGGAAGCAGAAAAAAAAGCGCGTGAAGAAGCCTATCGTAAAAAAGTAGAGCAGATGCGTGAGCAAGAGCGCCATGAGCGTATTGAAAAAGCAGAGTCAGGCCATGTACCGACCATGTTATTTTTGGCCAAAGAAGCGGAGCGCTCTAATCTTAAAGAGGCTTTATTTTGGTATGAACGGGCAGCCAATTTTGACAACATTAATGGTATGTATGGTGTGGTTCGTGTGTGCGGTCGCATTCGAGAAGATGCATTAGTTAAAGAAAAGACCAAGTTCTGGCAGCAATGTATCCGTGCCGTTGACGGCGATATGCCAGCAAAGCTCGCAACCGGCAAGGCCCTTATCTACGGCCATGGCACCGATATTAATGTGTTGCGAGGGGTTGAAATGATCAAAGAAGCGGCGAACAACCTCCATATAGAATCGATGTTGTATATGGGGGAGTGGTGTACGTCGTCAGATAATATTTCGCCTTCAGCACAAGAAGCATTTTATTGGTACTCTAAGGCCGCTCATTTGGGTAGTCTCGATGCGCAGATTAAACTTGGCATGTGCTATTTACAGGCAATAGGAGTGACTCAAGATCATTCCAAAGCCTGTTATTGGTTAGAAAAAGCAGCAGAGCAAGGCAGCCCTGAAGCCATGTATCTTGCTGGACAAGCATGGATTGATCATCCAGATAGTGGCAATGATGTTGCTTATATTTGGTTATTTTTGTCAGCGGCTTTTGGGCATAAACCAGCCATTGCGTTAAGAGATAAGATAGGCACTAAGATTGGGGTGGATTCTGTGGTTGAGTTGCAATTTATTGCTAAGCCTCTACAGAGGAAAATCGCCAATCGTCAAGTAACGGAACATAGTATTATTCGTGCGCTGAACAAATTTTATAAGCGTGTGGTACCAATACCGAAAAAAGGTCAGTTGTCTGAGCAGGAATTAGAAGATGTAACTCTGCAAGAGATGGATGTTGCATCTTCTGATGGGGACGCCAGTAAGCCGAGCCAGAGTGATGGTGAGCTAAGCAATATCGATTTCACTCAAGCGCCGATGGATAGACCTAAACAATCTGAGTGATATGTCTATTCCCTTGCTACTTAATGTTGCAGGGGTCGGCTACGTTCGTTCCTCCCTGATTATACTCATGGGGAGCAATCCCCTTGTCGCCGATGCAACTCCAAGTGGTTTGGCTATCGAGAACGAAAACAATAACGCCCCTTGTTATCAAGGGGCGTTATTGTTTACCGTTTTGACCATGTTAAGCTGCCGTTAGCTTTATACGCTTGATTGCTCGCTTGCTGCAACTTAAGTCATTGATCTATGTTTATTGCTGAGCTTGCTTCGCTTGGCATACTGCAGCAGTAAAAATAACATCGGTTGAACTGTTTAAAGCGGTTTCTGCGGAATCTTGAATAACACC
>SLFB01000144.1 GCA_007124475.1 Vibrio sp.
CCATCGACTAATTCACTTACCGATTCGACGCGAAGGATAGGGGTTCCTACCTCGCTATTAAGTAAAGAAGCCAGATTTTTGGTCAGTGTATCCGGCCAAACCACTTGTCGGCTTAAGGCTATCGTCAGTCCTTTTTGATTCTCAATATAATCGTATTTTGAGGTTCGCATCACTTCTAAACTTAAGTCGGTAAACATCTCGACCGGTAAATAAGTGCACTCCAAAATTTCCGGTTCTTTATCGATCAAACGTAAGCGTTGTACGGCATAGATAAGTTTCCCTTCTTCTAGTTGTAATTTTTGGGCAATTGAAGCATTGCAGGGCTGAATTTCAAATGTGATCACTTGCGAAGACGGTTCTCTGCCTTGTGCTGACACTTCTTCAATAAATCCGCTTAACTCAAAGGCATTATGTTGAGTTTTTGGTGCTTTGACGTAAGTACCACTCCCTCTGACACGAACAAGTAAATCTTGTTCAACCAAGATCTCCATGGCTTTACGAATCGTCACGCGGCTCACCGAAAATGTATTTTGTAGTATTGCTTCTGTGGGGAGCAGTGTTCCCGGTTTGTATTCACCACTTTTGATACCTGCGATCAATTGATCGGCAATCTGTAAATATCTTGGTTTGTCCACGCACTTCCTCCTTCCATTAATACCAGCCATGATAGCAAAACTGTGATCGTTAATACATTTAAAATACATTTCCGACAGATTAGTGTCGATTTGATCAAGAAATACCCTCATATGTATTACTTATGTATCTCTTGTTTGATACTTTAATAATACAAAGTGGCTGGTTACAGAATGAGGATAACAGCATGAAAAAACAAAAACTCACCATCGTTGGAGCGGGTAGTACCTATACATTAGGCATGATCAATAGCTTGATTGCAGAGAAAGAGAATTTTCCACTCAGTAAAATTACTTTCTATGATATTGATGAACAGCGCCAGGCTTCGAATGCTTTAGCGACCGAAATTGTTCTGCGTGAAGCCTATCCAGAAGTTGAAGAATTTATCTATACCACGGACAAAGCAGAAGCGTTTAGCGATAGTGATTTCTTTTTTATTCAGATCCGTACCGGTGGCCTAGCGATGCGGGAACGTGATGAGCAAATTCCGCTTTCATTCGGTTGTGTCGGTCAAGAAACCTGTGGGGCAGGTGGTATGGCTTATGGACTGCGTTCTATTGGTGACATGATCACCTTAGTTAATGAGATCCGCCATTATGCTCCGGATGCATGGATTTTAAATTATACCAATCCGGCAGCCATTGTTGCAGAAGCCTTAAATCGAGAGTTTCCTGACGACAAACGAATTCTTAATATCTGTGATATGCCAGCGGCGATCATGGTCAGCTATGCTCAGCTACTTAATTGCGAAATTTGGGATTTGGTTCCAGAGTATTTTGGCCTCAACCATTATGGATGGTTTACTAAAATTCGTAATCGCCAAGGTGAAGATCTGACCGATAAGATTAAACACATTATCCTTGAGCAAGGGATCAGTGCAGTGGATGCCGAAATTGCCGATGATCCTTCATGGCAAGCAACATTTAAAAATATGCAGACCATGTTACGTGATAATCCGCAATTTTTGCCTAATACCTACCTGCAGTATTATCTCTATCCAGAAAAAATGGTTGCCAAAGAAGACATTAATAACACTCGTGCCCGTCAAGTGATTAATGGTCGAGAAAAGCGAGTGTTTGAACTTAACCGACGCATTATTGAAGCGGGCACAGCACAGCATGAGCAGTTACATGCCGATATTCACGGCCGCTATATGGTCAGAGTTGCTGCTTCACTAGCCTATAATCTTGGAGAAACCTATCTTGTGATAGTGCCGAACCAAGGTGCAATTGCAAACATTCAATCCGATGCCATGGTTGAAGTACCAGCAGCATTGACCAATGACGGCCCGAAACCTTTTGCGGTTGGTCATATTCCAACCTTCCAAAAAGCCATGATCGAAACTCAATTGGGTTATGAAAAATTAGTGGTTGATGCTTGGTTTAGTGGTTGTCGTCAAACCTTGGTTAACGCTTTAACGTTAAATCGCACCGTGGTAAATGTGCCAACGGCACAGGCCATCGTGGATAAATTATTAGCAGAAAATGTACCCTACTTACCTCAATTTAAATAAATTTTACCCAAACAACTTGGAGTTGCAGGTAGGCGGCAAGTGAGTGAATCCCCATGAGCATAGACAGGCTATGTGATTGGGGTGAATGAACTTAGCCAACACCCCTGCGGCTTCAAGTAGGAAGGGTATATCAGGCCCAGTTATACGGGCCTATTTTATAAGATAAACCAAAGGATGAGGTCATTATGAAAGATATGATCCAACGTTTTGGCGCTGCGATGTTTGTTCCAGTGCTATTGTTTCCGGCAGCAGGGATGCTGCTTGGATTCTCAGTTATGTTACTCAATCAAGATTTATTTCCTTGGGCTATTGAAGGGAGTACTTGGGTAAAAGTATCCACTATCTTACTGCAGGCATCATTGGCGGTATTTAAGAATATGTCTTTGGTGTTTGCGGTGGGATTACCGATCGCCTTGGCAAAATCAGCCTCTGGCCGTGCGGTACTGGCTACTTTAGTTTCTTACATTACCTTTAATTATGTAGTGGGTGGGATACTACAATTTTGGGGGCCAGAATTAGGGGTCAATTATGCTGCGGGTGAGCGTGGTTTAACGGATATTGGCGGAATTTTAACCCTGGATACTAACTTGATTGGTGCAATTGTGATTGCAGGGATCTCGGTATGGGTTCA
>SLFB01000264.1 GCA_007124475.1 Vibrio sp.
AGAGTTTCGTTTTCTTACTGAGCCGAAAAAAGGCATCTTTAAACGACTTTTTGGAGGCTAACCGACTATGTCTTTACTTGAGTTTTTCCGACCACAAAAGAAAACCACAGCAAACTTAGCAAAAGAGCGCTTACAGATCATCGTTGCTGAGCGTCGAAGTCAAAGCGATCCTGCTCCCACCTATTTGCCTCAATTAAAAGAGGACATCCTGAAAGTTATCGCCAAATATGTCGCTATTGACCCGTCAATGGTTGAGTTATCATTTGAGCATAAAGATGATGATATCTCGGTATTGGAGTTGAATGTGAAGCTACCTGACGACGAGAAATAACACTCACACTCTCTCTACCGCCGGTTAACAGAATCTTAGGACTATTCATCTCTCGGTTGACGAGACGATGAGATGAATAGTCTTTCTCCCGATGACTAAAAACTAAGCAATTAATCAATTAATTGATTAAGTTTCTCGCCAATTAAAGGCCGACGCCAATATTGCATAAGATCGGGTAGCTTTTCTGGATCTCGACGATGATTCCATACCCAGCTCACTAATTGATTTAACTGCTTCTTAGACGCTAAAAACTCACTCGCTAAACCCGAGGTTTGAGCCACGACTTTCACTTGATCTTTCAATTTTTTAAACAACTGTTTGTAGCCTGGCATTTCCATAAGTGGAATAATCGCCTCAGGATATTGATCTACTGGAGTCTGTTTAGCTTGTTTGACGATTCTAATGATGGCATCACTATGACGACGAATCACATGAGGATCGATACCTTCTTGCTCCATGCGTGTTGCAGAGCTCAAAGCAAGGCGAGCAATAGCCAACAAATCATGCTCACGAACAACAAAGTTTAATGCTAAATCGCGTTTCACTGCTTGTTGATAGCGCCAGGTAGCTAATGGTTTTAAAATAGCGAGCTCTTTGGGTTTAAGTTGCCATACCCCTTTAATGTCTAAATAGGCCAATTGCGGATCGACCACTCGAATACGTTTATCCACTTGCAACTGCGACTCTTGTAAAACGGCATCCCAACGCCCTGCTTGTGATACTTTATCAAGTAACTGTTGATAAAGGGGATATAAATAAAACACATCAGCCGCCGCATATTCAAGCTGCTTAGCCGATAATGGCCGTGCTAGCCAGTCTGTGCGCGATTCACTTTTATCTAATTCGATTGTTAGCAAATCATTCACTAATGAAGCAAAACCCGTTGATAATCCATAGCCGATAAATGCCGCCATTAATTGTGTATCAACCATAGGAAATGGCACACAACCGAGACTATTTTGAAAAACCTCTAAATCTTCGCCACAAGCGTGCAGCACCTTTAACACAGATACATCTTGTAAAAGCTCAACCAAAGGGCTCATTTGTTGAATGGATAATGGATCAATAAGTGACAAGTTTTCTCCATCGTAAAGTTGAATTAAACCTAACTGAGGAAAAAAGGTTCGAGTGCGAACGAACTCGGTATCAAGCATCACAACATCGGCTTGACGGGCGATAGCACAGACTCGCACTAATTGATCATCTTGATTAATAATTTGATAATTCACAAATGGCTCACTTTGCCTAAATGGGTTGAGTTAGTTATAGCTAAACGGCTTAACTATGTAGATAGATAAAAAATGCCGACACTTATCGTCGGCATATACCCAAACACTTGGAGTTGCAGGTAGGCGGCAAGTGAGTGCAGCCCAATGAGCATAGACTCACTATGTGATTGGGGTGAATGAAGATAGCCACCCCTGCCGCTGCAAACAAAAAGGGTATAGTAACATTAAAGACTCATGGTGCCGTTAAGCACATTTGGACTTTTCTGCCAATTGAGCGTCGTTTTCTTCACGTAAAACACGACGTAAGATCTTACCAACGTTAGTTTTTGGTAATTCCTCTCTAAATTCGATGAGTTTAGGGATCTTATAACCGGTTAAGTGTTGACGGCAATGCACAATAAGCTCTTCTTTGGTTAAGCTTGGATCGCGTTTCACTACGTAAATTTTCACGACTTCACCAGACACATCATGTGGCTGACCGATAGCTGCAACTTCCAGAACTTTGCCATGTAAAGCAACAACATCTTCGACTTCGTTTGGATACACGTTAAAGCCCGACACTAAAATCATGTCTTTTTTGCGATCAACAATGTAAATCATACCATCTTCATCAAAGCGTACAATATCACCGGTAGATAACCAACCATCCTCATTAATCACTTCTTTGGTCGCTTCAGGACGTTGCCAATAACCTTGCATCACCTGTGGACCACGAACTTGTAGCTCACCAGTTTGGTCGTTCGCCACCACATTACCTTCATCATCCACCATACGAACTTCAGTTGAAGGTACAGGTAATCCTATCGCTCCCGAGTAATCGGAAAGATCATAAGGATTACCAGTCACCAGAGGGGAACATTCGGTCAAACCATAACCTTCGAGTAAATGGACTCCAGTGATCTTTTTCCATTTTTCGGCCACCGCACGCTGAACGGCCATCCCACCGCCGACCGATAGCTGCAATTTACTGAAATCTAACTCATGGAAATCTTCATTATTAACCAAAGCGTTAAATAAAGTGTTAACCCCCGTCATAGCAGTAAATGGGTATTTTTGCAGTTCTTTAATGAAGCCAGGAATATCACGTGGGTTAGTGATTAATAAGTTGCGGCCCCCCATTTCAATGAACAGCAGGCAGTTCACCGTGAGCGCAAAAACGTGATAGAGAGGCAATGCCGTGACCACCAACTCGCGACCTTCACGTAATACAGG